>CBFGOI010000004.1:0-103888 GCA_965650335.1 uncultured Pedobacter sp.
TGCTTTATCTTGACTCCTGACTCTTAATTCTTGACTCTCAATCCAGGTTTAAAGACAAAAGAGTAAAGACACAAGAACCAAGACAAGGACATAAAACTTAGGTGCTTTATCTTGACTCCCGCCTCTAATTCTTGGATCTCAATCTTGATACTAAATACTTTATACGATAAAAATGGCTTACGATAAATTTAACATACTTACCAGCACAGCAGTTCCTCTTCCGATCGAGAATGTGGATACTGACCAAATAATACCAGCACGTTTCTTAAAAGCAACCGAACGTGTTGGCTTTGGCGATAACTTATTCCGCGACTGGAGATACAATCCAGATAATACTCCAAAAGCAGATTTCGTTTTAAACGATTCTACGTATTCCGGCAAAATTTTAGTTGGTGGAAAAAACTTCGGTTCAGGGTCATCAAGAGAGCACGCTGCATGGGCAGTTTACGATTATGGCTTCAGAGCAGTAGTATCCAGCTTCTTTGCGGATATCTTTAAAAACAACTGTCTGAATATAGGAGTATTACCCGTACAGGTAAGTCCTGAATTTTTAGAAAAGATCTTTACCGCAGTTTTCGCTGATCCTAAAACTGAGCTGGAAATAAACCTTCCAGAGCAAACAATCACTTTGCTTTCGACCGGTGAGAAAGAGAGTTTTGATATCAGTGTTTACAAAAAAGATAACATGCAAAATGGTTTCGATGATATCGACTATTTACAAAGCATGAAACCTGAGATCGAACAATTTGCACAAGAGCTTCCACTTTAATTAAATAAATGATTACGCTGAATAAGGGGATTACACAGATTGTAATCCCTTTAATGGGTGTAATCATTGTCATCGGTGAAATCACCCATATATGGAACGACGGAAAATAGAGATCATGGACACCACTCTTCGGGATGGAGAGCAAACTTCGGGTGTGTCTTTTTCGATTTCGGAAAAGCTGACAATTTCACAACTTCTACTTGAAGAACTTCTTGTAGACAGGGTCGAAATTGCATCCGCCCGTGTTTCGGCTGGTGAATTTGAAGCGGTTAAAGCAATCACGGAATGGGCCAAAGCTAACGGACACATCGATGCTATAGAAGTCCTGTCATTCGTAGACAATGGCGTTTCTATTGAATGGATGAAGAAGGCTGGTGTTAGGGTTCAAAATCTTTTAACCAAGGGATCGCTGAATCATTTAACTCATCAGCTCAAGAAGACTCCTGAACAGCATTTTTCAGAAGTTGCAAAAGCTATTGAATCTGCGCGGTTTGAGAATATCGCAACCAATGTTTACCTCGAAGATTGGAGCAATGGGATGCGCAATTCTCCGGAATATACGTTAGAATATCTCGAGTTTTTATCCACGCAGCCAGTAGAACGCATTCTATTGCCGGATACCTTAGGGATTTTAATTCCTTCAGAGACGTATAGCTATATCTCTCAGCTGACATCAAAGTATCCACACATTCACTTTGATTTCCATGCACATAACGATTACGATTTGGGCACCGCAAATGTCCTTGAAGCTGTTAAAGCAGGGATAAACGGTCTGCATCTAACCGTAAACGGAATGGGTGAAAGAGCAGGGAATGCTCCGATGGCCAGTGCAATTGCTGTTATTAACGACTTTTTACCCGAAACGGAAATCGCCCTTAAGGAAACTTCAATCTATAAGGTAAGTAAACTGGTTGAAACATTTTCGGGGGTAAGAATCCCTTCAAATAAGCCAATTGTCGGCGAGTATGTCTTCACCCAAACTGCAGGCATCCATGCTGATGGCGACAATAAGAACAACCTGTATTTCAATGACCTGCTACCTGAACGTTTTGGAAGAAGGCGTAAATATGCCTTAGGAAAAACATCTGGCAAAGCCAATATTGAAAAAAACCTTCAGGAACTTGGCTTAAAGTTGAATGACGAAGATCTTAAAAAAGTGACTCAGCGGGTTATAGAATTAGGAGACAGAAAAGAAACTGTAACCAAAGAGGATTTACCTTATATAATTTCAGATGTATTAGATAGTAATCTTTACGAAGAGAAAATAAGAGTAGAATCGTATGTTTTAACCCATTCAAAAGGATTAAGACCTTCGGCAACAATATCGGTATGCATTGAAGGAACTGTTTATGAGGAACATGCTCAGGGAGACGGACAGTTCGATGCTTTTATGAAAGCTTTAACGAAAGTTTATGCAAAGCTGGAAACATGCTTGCCCAAACTTGTTGATTACGCAGTGAGAATAGCTCCGGGCAGCAGCTCTGATGCACTATGCGAAACCGTGATCACCTGGGAGAAGGACGAAAAGACGTTTAAAACGCGTGGTCTCGACTCGGACCAAACGGTATGCGCGATAAAGGCGACGCAGAAGATGTTGAATATAATATAAGAGAGTATCAAGTAGAGAGTATTGAGTACAGAGTTTCAAGTACTGAGTATAAAGTATTTAGATTTGATATAGAAATAAAAAAAGTAAATAATCACAAACAAATGAAATTAAATATCGCCCTTCTTGCAGGAGATGGAATTGGACCTGAAGTAATCGATCAGGCAGTAAAAGTAGTAGATGCTGTATCAAAGAAATTTGGTCATGAAGTTAGCTGGACCTCTGCCCTAACCGGAGCAGCGGCTATTGACGCAGTTGGCGAGCCTTATCCAGACTCAACTCATGAAGTATGTATGGCTGCGGATGCTGTGTTGTTCGGAGCTATCGGACATCCAAAGTATGACAATGACCCGAAAGCTACAGTGCGTCCTGAGCAGGGATTGCTTAAAATGCGTCAGAAATTAGGCTTATTTGCCAATGTTCGTCCTACTTTCACTTTCCCTTCCCTGATTGATAACTCACCTCTAAAAAGGGAGCGTATAGAGGGTACCGATCTAATCATTTTACGTGAATTAACTGGAGGTATTTACTTTGGTGAGCGTGGCAGAAAAGATGACGGAAATACAGCTTTTGATACCTGTACTTACACAAGAGCAGAGATCCAGCGTCTTGCAAAACTTGGTTTCGAACTGGCCATGACTCGTGGCAAAAAACTTTGTTGCGTAGACAAAGCGAATGTTCTTGAAAGCTCTCGTTTATGGAGAGAAACGGTTCAGAATATGGAAAAAGATTTCCCTGAAGTTGAAGTAAGTTACGAATTTGTTGATGCAGTTGCGATGCGTTTGGTTCAATGGCCAAGCTCTTATGATGTAATCATTACTGAAAATTTATTTGGTGATATTTTAACTGATGAGGCATCGGTAATTTCTGGTTCAATGGGATTAATGCCGTCTGCATCTAAAGGCATTCATACCTCATTATATGAGCCAATTCATGGTTCATATCCTCAGGCAGCAGGCAAAGACATTGCGAACCCATTAGCCACTGTTTTATCAGCAGCCATGATGTTTGAAGATGCGTTTGGATTAAAAGATGAGGCTGAATTGATTAGAGCAGTTGTTAATAAATCTTTAGCGGAAGGTATCGTTACTGAAGACATTGCCGGAAAAGAAGGTAAAGCCTACAAAACCAGTGAAGTTGGTGACTGGCTGGCAAGCAACATCTAATATTTCATAAAACAGAAATAACAGACCCGCTATTTCTCAATAGCGGGTTTTTGCGTTTTAAGAAGAAACGCAGACAGCGTTCAGAACGCTGTTTGCGTTACCGTAGTCTTTAAATCTAACATCATGAATAAAGAAATCAAACGAGACGGGCAGAATGCCAACAAAATCTTCGACAACAGATCACTCGAAAAAGATTACAGAACCTTGGTTCCGATCTTAAAAGAAGGATTAAAAGTACTCGACGTTGGATGCGGCACTGGCGCTATTTCAAAAGGGATTGCTGAAAGAGTCGGGCCGGCCGGCCATGTAACCGGCATCGACAATACTGTAGCTTTCATTATTAGTGGAAAGGAAACCTATAAAGCAGTTTCAAACCTGGAGCTTATCCATGCCGACCTTTTCGACTATGAACCAGAAGAAAAGTTCGATCTAATCGTATCAGCAAGAACTTTGCAATGGCTAAGCACTCCGAGAGAAGCATTAATAAAGTTGAAAAGTATGTTGAAGCCTGGCGGTCAACTTTCTATTTTAGATTACAATCATGAAAATCTTGAATGGAAACCTTCGCCGCCGGAAAGCATGCAGAGATTTTACGCAACTTTCTTAAGATGGCGGGCAGACGCAGGGATGAACAATCAGATTGCAGAGGATCTGCCTGATTATTTAAATGAGGCTGGCTTTGTTTCTATTGAGGTGCTTAACTCGGATGAGGCTTATAAAAAATGTGATGATAACTTTCATTCTAAAATTGGTATCTGGTCGAAAGTAGCAGGTTCAACTCAAATGGTTGAAGAAGGTTATTTGGATGAAAATGACAGACTAAAGGCTATCGAAGAATATAATCGGTGGATTGAAACAGATGCTGAAATGATGGTGATGAAATTGAAAGAAGTAAGGGGGACAATAAATCATTAGTGGTTTAGTGATATGACGACTCGAAGTCATCAGATCACTAAACATATTTAAACATGAAAGAGATTTGAGATTTCAGGCAAATATATTTTCTCCATAAAAAGGTATATTAGGCACAAGTTGCAGAATTGTATTGAACAAAACAACAAATACATTCTTCTGGTTAAAGAGAGAAGTTGGAAGGTCACAAATCAGTTTCAAGGAATCAACTATTATACGAAATGGCGAGATTTATTACATCATGACTATAAACCATTTTTAATACTAGGAAACTTGAAACCATCATTGAAAATTAAGAGAGACTTGTTTAGATATAACACTTATTGAAGTTTTTCTACTGTCTTATTTCTATTTACATTTGTTAAGCTATGCGATTAAGTAATACCGAATTAGATTTAATAAAAGACTATTTTACCTCCCAACCGGTAATTAAAGCTTATTTATTTGGTTCTTATTCAAGAAACGAAGCAGATACAAATAGTGATATAGATATATTAGTTGAATTAGACTATTCGCAAAGAATCGGCTGGAGCTATTTCCAAATGCGAGATGAGTTGGAAGAGAAACTTAATAAAAAAGTTGATATCGTATCGTCGAGAGGCCTATCAAAGCATGTTGCTCCTTATATAGAAAAAGAAAAAAAACTCATCTATGAGAAATAGCATTATGAGTGATAAAATAAGACTTCTACATATATTGGAGGCTATCTCTGAAATAGAATCTTATTTAACTAACCTTGACCATAATACATTTTCGGACAGTTCACTAATCCGGAATGCCACGTTAATGCAAATTCAGATTATTGGTGAAGCGACCTCTAATATAAGTGACACCTTGAAAGCAGAATTTCCTGACATTGAATGGAAGCAGATCAAAAGTACCAGAAATATTATAGCCCACGAATATTTTGGAATTGACTTTGAGGTTATTTGGGATATCGCATCATATAAACTGCCTACGTTCAAAGAGCAAGTTAAACTTATCTTGAAAAAAGTTTTTGAAGAACCCGGCTAATTATCGGAACCTGCAGTTTATTCAGGCAGTTTTAATGCACTATCTTTATTAAAACAGACAGTTCGCACTATGAATTTTGACAACAACCTAGACTCTGTAGCAGCTTTAGAGCGATTGCAATCTGTTATAAAACGTACTCCTCTCATTTATAATGCCGGACTTTCCGAAAAGTATTCATGTGAAATTTATCTTAAGCGTGAAGATTTACAGGTGGTGCGTTCCTACAAATTACGTGGTGCATATAACATGATCAGTCAGTTAAGCAAAGAGCAATTGCGAAATGGTGTGGTTTGTGCGAGCGCGGGCAATCATGCTCAGGGAGTGGCATTCTCATGCAAGAAATTGAATGCGAGGGGAGTTATTTTCATGCCGGAAATCACCCCAAAACAGAAAATAAGTCAGACCCGCATGTTTGGCGACGGCCTGGTTGAAATCATTCTGATTGGAGACACTTTCGACGACTGTCTGAAAGAAGCTCTTGCCTATACAGAGGCTAATAGCATGACCTTTATTCCACCTTTTGACAATTATAAAATAATCGAAGGCCAGGGCACTGTCGGAGTAGAAATCCTCGAAGATCTGCCTGATACTGATGTTGTAATCATACCTATTGGAGGTGGAGGTTTATCCGCAGGAGCCGGGTTTTATATCAAAAACACAAACCCGTTAATCAAAATAATCGGCGTTGAACCAGAAGGGGCGCCCTCGATGTCAAAAGCCTTAGAGCAAGGAGCACCGGTTACTTTAGAGGAAATAAATCGCTTTGTAGACGGGGCATCGGTAAAGCGGGCCGGCGCATTAACTTTTCCTATTTGCCAGCAGGTTTTGGACGACCTTCTTCTCGTACCAGAGGGCAAAGTGTGCACTACCATTTTAAAACTATATAATGAAGATGCCATCGTTGCCGAACCAGCAGGTGCATTGTCTGTAGCTGCTTTAGATCTTTGTGCCGATCAGATTAAAGGAAAAAAAGTAGTTTGTATTCTTAGTGGAGGGAACAACGACATTGAGCGCATGCAGGAAATAAAGGAGCTCTCATTATTGTATGAAGGACTCAAACATTACTTCGTGATCAGCTTCCCTCAACGCCCGGGCGCATTGAAACTTTTCGTCAACCAAGTTCTGGGGCCGCATGATGATATCACACGATTTGAATTCATAAAGAAAATTCAAAAAGAATACGGTCCGGCCCTGGTAGGAATTGAACTCAAGGCGGCTCATGATTATGCAGCCTTAATTAGCAGAATGCAAGAACTAAACTTCAAATACAAAGAAATTAATAAAGATCTTACTTTATTTGAATACCTGGTTTAAAGCTAAAATTCAATAAACTTTTCCAGGATTACCGGAACAGATGCGCCCTTTTTGTACAGATGTATATTCCGGTTAATTGCCCGGATCCGTACGCCATCTTTTTCCAAAAGCAGTTCCTCATAAACACCTTTAAAAAAGTAATCAATAAGTATAAAATTTTTGCTGCTCCAGCTCCACTTCAAATCCACCCATTCCGGATATATAGCAACGATACCTTTCTCAGCTTTTAAACCAAGGCTTCTGGCTTCCGATCTTGTCAATACATTACAGTCTGCCAAGAGTCTGGAGGTATATACATCCTGTGGATGATTATATAATTGTTCAGGGCTACCAGATTCTACTATTTCACCGTTGTTTAAAACGATAATATGATCAGCAAGGGAAAGGCCATCTACCGGGTCATGAGAGACAAGAATAACTGTTATGCCAAGATCATGCGAAAGTCGCTTTATGTCGGCTCTCAGATGCGTTTTTAAAGGTGTATCAACCTGACTGAATGGCTCATCCATTAACAACACTTCGGGCTCTGTAATAATCGCCCTAGCAATTGCCACCCTTTGTTGCTCTCCGCCACTTAAATCAGAGACTCTTTTATTATGAAGATGATCGATTCTTAAAAACTTCATGATCTCCCAAGACTTCTCTTCTTTATATTTAAGATTGGTGTTGGGAAGCATTGAAGCCACGTTGTCGTACACCTTAGCATAAGTGTTCAGACTAAAATCCTGTGTCACCATTTTCATGGAGTCATGGCCCGGAATCAGCTTTTCGTCAGGCCCCAGAATAGGCTCTCCCTTAAAGAATACCGACCCCTGATCAGGAGACAATAAGCCATAAATCAGCTTAAGCAAAGTACTTTTTCCGCTTCCGCTTTCTCCTACAATTGCAATAACCTTTCCTTTATCTATTGAAGCCGTTACTTCACGAACTCCGGCAAACGTATCGGTTGGATATTTTTTGCTTACTTCCGAAAGCTCAATAAAAGATTGCGTGGACATGGTCAAACTTAAGAAAATTTATGTGCGTGATTTCAATAAAAAACCCTGCTATAATTATAGACAGGGTTAAATAGGTACCGTTAATTGCTTAAAAACCTACCATAACACCAAAGTTCAGGTTTTTAAGGCCTTTTGGCCCTTGGTTATCAGCAAATACATCATTGTTATAATATTTTACATACACACCAAAATCATCATAGCCGAGACGGCCAAAAGCCCCGTATCTGAAAGGATTAAGATTGAAATCATCTTTCACCTTTTCTTTTCCGCGTTCGTCACTAACTTGCTTGGTTTTCCCGTTAACCAGGAAGCCAATTTCAGGACCAAATACTAAATACATTTTATTCCCTTTCTGGTCATCATTACTTCTGATCTGGAAAGACAATGGGATTCTTAAATAAGTACTGCCGAAGCGATTCTTTTTAAAATCGATATTCTCTTGTACAGTATCAAGCGCCGGCTGATCCGGAAGAATAGTGATATTTTTCTTCAATCGCATATGCGTCCAGTCAAGGCCACCTCCAATATATACCTTAAAATTATTGTTAAACCTATAACCCATCTGAAAAAATTCAAACCCAACATTAAGAGTTTTCCAGGTTTCAGTCTCCAGGAACTGATTTTCAGAAGAAAGTGTAAAACTCCCGTTATCTGTGAACTTTGCCAGGCCAAGATCTAAACGTGATAAAGTGAGCTGAATAGAAAAGTTAGGATGGTTTTTTTTAGTTGAATCGCCACTTACCTCGAATTGCCCGTTCCCGATATTTATTAATGTTTTTGATTTCTTTGTAGTTGAATCGGTTTTGGCCTCTTGGGCATATACACCGCTGCTGATACATGCAATCAGAAGAATTATAAGCTTAATTTTCATTGTGAAATTTGATAAATATATTCCTATTGTTTAGCCTGAAATTTTAGTAGTCCAAGGTTTAGACCCGAAACCATTGTCCCCTCATCCCCATCTTCAAATTCTATGATTTTATTCTTCCGCTTATCGACTTTACCCACGACGAAATTAACCAGACTACCAAGCGACTTAATTTTCCTTTCCTTCACTTGCGACTCTTCAATTACAACCTCCGGTTCAGTAAAAGCCAATGCCTGAGTTTTCTTAGCTGCAATCGTGGTATGTATCTCCGGTTTAGAACCGGTGTCTTCCGAACTTACAAGCGGTTCATTCTCTTCAAAAGTGGCTAAGGGTGCGGGCACAACAGCACGTATAGAAGTAACCTCCAAATTCTCCTTTTTTTTATGTCTCGCAATGCTCTTTGGAATTTGAAGCTGAGTTATTCTTTCTTTTACCAGAGAGCTTATCTTAATATGTTTATCAGCACCTAACCCTGGTTCCCGAGCTGGCTGAACACTTCTTTCTTCAATATCTGAGCCTACAGTACCCGTTAATTTCATTGGCTCCTTTTGAGATGAAAGCCAAACACCGACACCGACTACGGCGGCCATGCTAGCCGCAGCAAGCCACAGTATGGGAAAGGAGCTTTTCTTTTTAGTGCGATTTAACTGCTGAGAAATCCTCTCCCATACAGAATCCGCGGGCTCAATCTCCATAGAATAAAGCTTCTCATGAAAAACTTTATCGAAATCCTTATCTGTCACCGTTCCTGTTTTTTTCATTTTGTTTTGTACTGAATAAGTTAAAGTAAAACCAGTTCTGGATTCTCTTGCTTAATCTTTAAATTTTAATTTGGGCTGAAGCCGCCATAAGAAGGTTGGGTTCTCCTCCTACACTCATTTTATCCATAATCTTTCCATCTTCCAACTTCCTCAGCTTATCTTTTAGAATCGCTCTTGCCCTAGACAATTGCGATTTTGATGCCCCTTCCGTGATCCCGAGTTGCTGTGCAATTTCTTTGTGCGAATAACCTTCTATCGCATATAAGTTAAATACCAGTTTATATCCTGCGGATAATTGCTGAATCAAGTTCAGCAGATCTCTAACCTCCAACCCGTCCATGTCGAAAGTTACCTGAGGTACATCAAACACCTCATCAATTTCAACAAGATTCATCATCCGTTGATTTTTTCTGTAAGATTCAATAGCGGTATTCACCATAACCCTTCTTATCCAACCTTCAAAAGAACCATCCCCACGAAACTCATTCACCTTTTGAAATACCTTTACAAACCCTGTTTGTAATACATCCTCCGCCTCAAAAAGATCTTTGGCATACCGCATACAAACGCCCAGCATCCTGGATGCCAGCATTTTATATAGCAGCTCCTGGGTTCGGCGGTCGCCCCGTTTACACCCTTCAAGCAAATCGTCAACAGATAATTTGCGACTTAAATTCATATACGTTTGAGTACAAGATGGCCAAATACGACAAGTGGTTGCATTAATGAAAAAAAATTATCAAATACTTAAATAAGAGACGCTAAAAGTAATTTTTAATATTCATTTTCCTGGGCTTACCTTTGTAAATTAACTTTATCATTACAATGAGGCTAAATGCAATTAAAGAGAACATTTATATTGCTCTTTTAATTAGATTACTAATCATACTTATACTCTATACAATATGCCGTTTAGCCTTTTACTCATTCAACCAGGAACTCTTCCCAGCGATTGATAAGACCAGTTTCCTGATAATGCTATCAGGGGGTATTAAGTTTGATATTAGCGCAATATTGTATATCAATTCTTTATTTATTATAAGCCAGATTATACCTTTTAAATTCCGGCATAATGACACATATCAAAAAGTGTGTTCGTGGCTATTTTACATAACAAATAGCATTGGCCTGGCTTTCAATATCGGAGACATTGTTTATTATCCTTTTACCCTTAGGCGAACTTCATTTACATTGTTTTCTCAATTTGCAAATGAGCAGAACAAGGCAAGGCTGTTCTCTCAATTTGTGGTTGATTACTGGTATATAACTCTCTTTTTGATTGTGGTAATAAGTCTAATGGTTTTCTTTTACAAAAGAACTCTGAACACCCGCGTATTCTTCAAAAATAATTGGCTATACTATTGCACTTCCATTGCCCTGATACCGCTAACGACCGGCTTGACGGTAGCTGGTATGCGTGGCGGTTTCCGGCATAGTACCCGACCGATCACCTTGAGCAATGCTGGCGAATTCGTCAACAACACCTCTGAAGTAAGTATTGTACTAAATACTCCGTTCTCCCTGATCCGTACTATACGCACCCAGGTATTGCAAAAACAGAGCTTTTTCAGCGAAGAGGAAGTAAATAGGATTTATAATCCCGTGCATCAGGGTGATAGCTCCAAAAATGCGCCAGTCAAAAAGAACGTCGTTGTAATTATACTCGAAAGCTTCAGCAAAGAATATCTGGGAGGATTTAACAGGGACCTGGAAAATGGCAAATATAAAGGATATACGCCGTTTCTCGACTCGTTGATGGATGAAAGCCTGGCGTTCACAAATGCCTATGCAAACGGACGAAAATCTATTGAAGGTCTGCCTTCTGTAATCGCAAGTATTCCAGGCATTCAGGAGCCCTACATTCTTTCCAATTATTCTAATAACCGCATAAACAGTCTAGGCAACCTGCTATCGAAAGACGGATATCATACTTCTTTTTTTCATGGCGCCCCAAACGGATCTATGGGTTTTAGCTCGTTCGTAAAGGTGGGCGGAATTGACCATTACTATGGGATGACCGAATACGGCAATGACGACGATTTTGATGGAATGTGGGGCATTTGGGATGAACCCTTCATGCAGTTTTGGGCTAAAAACTTAAATCAATTCAAACCACCATTTTTAAGTGTTCTTTTCTCTGTCTCATCTCACCATCCGTTTAAAATACCGGAGGAATTTGAAGGAAAATTCCCTAAAGGTACCTTACCTGTACACCAAGGCATAGGATATACAGATTACTCGCTCCGCCGATTTTTTAAAGCCGTATCTACAATGCCATGGTATAAAAACACTCTGTTTGTAATTACGGCCGATCATTCATCAATAGCGTGGCATAAAGAATATCAAACATCACTCGGCGCATATGCGGTGCCAATATTAATTTTCGACCCTACCGGAAATTTAAAGGGCAAAGAAGACAGGCCGGTTCAACAAGCAGACATCCTGCCAACCATTCTTAATCAATTGCATTACAAACATTCGTACTTTGCCTTTGGTGATGATATGACCAATCAAAAAGAAGATCATGCTGTGGTACATTTAACCGACAATCTTTATCAGATAATTATAGGCGATTATGTCTTAAAACATGATGGTAAATCGCCTGTAGCACTTTATAATTACAGGCAAGACAGATTGCTTACCAGGAATATAATTGCAGGTAAACAAAACCTCGTTGGTAAAATGGAGAGAAAGCTAAAGGCCTTTCTTCAGCAATACAATAAAAACATGATAGATAATACTATGACGGTTAAAGCTCAATAAATTCGTACCAAAATCTATCAAGCAGCCGTTTATCTTCAGCCTTTTAACCGGTAATACTTATAAATCTTAACGGCCGACATGATGATAATTACAAACAAAATCAGCCCGATTAAGCCATAAAGCCAATCGATTGCTGTTTTCAGAACAACAGTAAAGACAATGGCCACAAGGAACACTGTAGCCAGTTCATTCCAAAGCCGCAGCTGAGTTGAAGTCCAGCTTGATGAACCTTGCTTTTGTTGGTAGATAATTCGTTGACACCAGAAATGATAAATTAAAAGACCCGCTACGAAAGCTAACTTTACGAGCATCCAGTCCATTTGCAACAAACCCGGATTAAGATATATCATGTATGCTCCAGCCAGAATGCTTAATATCATCGCTGGCGTAGTTATAATATTCCAAAGCTTGCTCTGCATCACCTCAAACTGACGTTGCAAAACAATTCGTTCCTGCTCAGGCCGGTCGTTTGCTTCAACATGGTATATAAAAAGACGAACTATATAGAATAGTCCAGCCATCCAGCTAACCACGAAAATTATATGAACTGATTTTGCGTAGAGATATTCCATACAATCTATGCGGTGAGTGCCTGATTTTTACATAGAATATTCATAGGAATAGTCCTTGACAACTTCAACAGCGTACTTCACATTATCAAAAGGAATATCCGGCATTATTCCATGTCCCAGGTTAAAAATAAAACCTTTTTCGCCCTTCATTCTGTCAAACAAACGATGAATGCGATCTTTTATAACTTTCTTATCAGCATACAAAACAAAGGGGTCGAGATTTCCCTGAACTGCGATACCTTCGGGCAATCGCTTTTTTATGTCCAACAAGTCGACATTCCAGTCGATAGAAATAACATCGGGATTAGCCTCGGCCATAAGCGGGGCAAAGACCGAACTGCCTTTACAGAAAGAAATTACAGGGATATCTTTCCGGTTTAAGCCTGAAATTATCCTCGTGATATATTGGTGCGAAAATTCTTTATAATCATCCCATGCCAATGCCTGAGCCCAGCTGTCGAATATCTGAACCGCATTTACACCTGCAGCTATCTGAAGGTTTAAATAGTCGGTCGTTACCTCAGCAATTTTAGAAAGTAGCTGGTGAGCTAATTCAGGCTGGTTATGAAGCATCAACTTGGTAAGCTTAAAATCTTTTGAAGAACCACCTTCTACCAGATAACTCATCACCGTAAAAGGCGCTCCTGCAAATCCTATCAGCGGAATTCTATTATCCAGCCTTTGTTGAATTACCTTGATAGCATCAGCTACATACTGCAATTTGTCATTTACTCCGGTCTGCAGCCTGTCAACATCGGCCTGAGTTCTAACGGGGTTTGAAAATTTTGGACCAACCCCCTGGTTAAAGCTTAGATCACCTCCCATTGCCTCGCCGGTCACTAAAATATCAGAAAACAAAATAGCGGCATCAATACCCAGAAGATCTACCGGAAGCATCGTTACGTCGGCGGCAAGTTCTGGAGTTTTGCACATTTCCAGAAAAGAATATTTGTTCTTAATATCCCAATATTCCTTCATAAAACGTCCTGCCTGACGCATCATCCAAACGGGTGGCCGCTCTGTCGACTCTGAATTTGCTGCCCTGATAAATAAAGATTCTTTCTGACTATTCACTTCCTTTATGTATTTCTTGTTCGATTCTTTCTATTATACCCTTAACTCTGGCGCTGATTTTCAACTCCTTTGCAATATCGATATAAGCTTGTGCTTTTATAAACTCTTTCTTACGAAGATTAAGATTAGCCAACTGAGTCAAAACTAATCCTTTCTCATTTTGATTCTTTAGCGGGAAGCGACTGGCGATTTGAAAATGCCGCTCCGCGTCCGAAAAATTTTCACGGTTCAGCTCAATGTTTCCCAGCATGAATTCGTAATATCCCCGTCTGCTTTTTTTTAGCCTGTCGGGATTTTTAATTTCCTTAAGTAATTTCTCTGTTTTTTTCAGGTCTTGTTGATGATATGCTTTAGCTGCAAGAACTACCGTACCCTCCTTAAAATATCCATAAAGGAGGAATGCAATCCCAAGTCCTATAAAGGCCGAAAGCTCATAAACATGTTTGTAGACTGTCCAACCTAGTAAAACTAAAGCAATCGCGATAACCGCAAAACGAGCCCTTGCAGTAAGCATAAAATTTACTGGCTATCAGTAAACTTATAGCCTACCCCGCGGATTGAATGGAAATATTTCGGATTCTTTTGATCAGGTTCAAAATACTTACGGAAAGTAAGTATGAAATTGTCAATTGTACGTGTTGATGGATAAACATCGTAATTCCAAACCGTTTCTAAAATTTGCTCGCGCGATACCGCATCATTTCTGCGTTCGATAAGCAATTTAAGCAACATGGTTTCCTTTTTTGTCAGCGGAGTAATAGACCCGTCATCGTTACGAAGCTCAAAAGAATTGAAATAAATGGTCTTATCGCCAATTTTGTACGTATTTAATTCCTTCTTTTCCTCGCCGCTCAAACCACGTTTTACCAGGTTATTCACACGGAGGATTAACTCCTCCAGATTAAAAGGCTTAACTAAATAATCGTCTGCTCCTTTTTTTAAGCCGGTTACCCTATCCTCACTCGTATTTTTAGCAGTAAGGAACATAATCGGAACCTCAGAGTTTTCCAATCTGATTGTTTCAGCAACCTGAAAACCGTCAATTTCGGGTAGCATTACGTCCAGAATAATAAGATTAAAGCGTTCTTCTTTAAAGATCTTTAATGCTTTTTTTCCATCAGTTGCGGTGCTTACTTTATAGCCCTCAAGTTCGAGATTTAGTTTAATTGCCTCCAGAAGATGATCTTCATCTTCTACCAGTAAAATACGTTGTTTAGCTGCCATTTGAATTAAAGGTTACTTCAAATATACTTCCGGCTGACCGGTTGTTTTTAACTTTTATATGTGCGTGATGATTATCCAGCACTTGCTTTACAATGTATAAGCCTAATCCTGTTCCCTTTGTTTTCCTTGTATCTTCACTGCCTACACGATAAAACTTGTCAAATATGCGCAGTTTTTCCTCATCCCGAATACCAATTCCTTTATCAGCCACAGAAAAACGAATAAAATTACTTTCTCGTTGCAACTCTACCACTATTTCCTCACAGGGCGGCGAATATTTAACCGCATTTTCGATAAGATTTGACACAGCTAGCGTTAGAGCAAATTTATCGCCTGTTAAATATATCTCGGGCTCAATATTACACCTGATGGTTTGGGTACTGCAAGTATGAATTTGCAATCGTTCAGCTACTTTAGCTACCAATTGGGAAAAGTCAAAATGCTCTTTTGGAAACGAATAGGACCTGCTTTCGATTCTTGTAGCAATAAGCATATTTTCAACAAGGTCATCCAATCTTTCAATATCCTTTAACGAGTTTTTTAGAAAAGACTCTATTTTCACCCTATCCAGTTCTCGCTTAAGAATAGTTTGGATATATAACTTGATGGATGCCAAAGGCGACTTTAACTCATGAGTAACAGAAAGCAAGAAGTTTTTTTGCTGATCGTGAAGCTTGCGCTCCTTTTTTATTGTTTTTTGAAGATAATATGCACCAGAAACGAATATCAGAAGAAATACAGCACCTTCACTTAAAATCATTGCCTTCTTTTCGGGGCGTTCGGCAATAAGCAAAGAAGCCCACCATACCAGTTCGATCAGAACATAGATGGATAGAAAATAAAATATGATCAGAGGTTTCTTCATCTTATTATTAAGGTCAGATGCTATCCGAATTCAATTAACTTGTTTTCCTGAACACTATATCTAAGCTATCAAAAATTGCCCGTTTAGTTTTCTCAAGCTCTGTTTTATTGTGAGCTGAGGACACAAAACCAACTTCGTACCCTGAAGGTCCTAAATAAATACCACGGTTCAATAATTCGCGGTGAAATACTTTGAACTTATCCATACTTGATGGATCGATACTTTCAGCCGTTTGAATATTTTTATCCGTGAAAGCAAACCAAAATATCGAACCGATTGAGAACACTTTGAATTTATAATTTTTTGCTGTGGCGAAGCGTTGGATAGACTCTGTAAATTCCTGGGTCTTGTTATTCAAATCTTTGTAGAAGCCAGATTTCAATAACTCTGTAATTTGGGCGATTCCGGCTGCCATTGCAACAGGATTTCCAGATAAAGTTCCAGCCTGATATACCGCACCATCGGGAGAAATATTGCTCATGATTTCTGCAGAAGCACCATACATCCCAACAGGTAATCCGCCTCCGATTATCTTACCATACGTAATAATATCCGGCTTAATACCATAATGCTTGGCCGCACCTTCAAAGCCCAAACGAAAGCCCGTTATTACTTCATCAAAAATCAACAAACTTTTATTTTGAGAGCTGATATCCCGTAAAAACTGCACAAATTCTTTGCCCTGAATAAGGAGGCCATTATTAGCGGGAACACCTTCGATAATTATTGCCGCAATCTGATCAGGGAACTGCTTGAAAGCTTCTTCAATTGCATTTCTATCATTTAAAGGGACAACAATCGTTTCATCCGCGAAAGATTTGGGCACTCCCGCAGAAGACGTTTCACCGAAAGTCACCAATCCTGATCCTGCTTTTACTAATAAAGAATCAACATGACCGTGATAACAACCTTCAAATTTTAGTATTTTATCCCGCTTAGTGTATCCTCTCGCCAAACGAATTGCCGACATAACAGCCTCTGTGCCCGAACTCACAAAACGAATTTTCTCTATCAGGCTATTATTTTTCAGGATAAGCTCAGCCAATTCATTTTCCAAAGCAGTAGGAGCGCCGAAGCTCATCCCTCTTTGCATTACTTCAGTAACTTTCTCTCTTATCTTAGGATGATTGTGACCTAAAATGAGCGGTCCCCATGAGCAGCAAAAATCAATGAACTGATTTCCATCAGCATCCCACACAAAGCATCCATCGCCCCGCTCAATAAAAAGCGGTGTACCATAAACAGATTTAAAAGCTCTTACAGGAGAATTTACCCCTCCAGGGAAATATGTTTTGGATTTTTCATATAGTTCGGCCGATTTTTCACGAGAAATATCTGGCTTTCCAGTTGTAGAAACTGGCCTTTCGTCTTCACTGGAAAAAATTTTTTTGAGAGAGTCAAGCATGGATAAAGATCAAAAATTTAAATTCAAAAGTTAAAATGAAGAAAACAAAAATAACCACGCCGGGCATTTTTAATTTAAATTTTACCTTTTTACTTATAAAGCCATCCATCCTTTTTCAAGGATTTCCTTAGCATGGTATGTAATGATAATATTTGCACCAGCGCGTGTGAAAGCATACATGTTTTCCATAGTTACTTTCTGTTCGTCAATCCATCCGGCTCTGGCAGCTGCTTTTACCATCGAGTATTCTCCTGAAACATTGTAACAAGCTACAGGCAGATTGGTGTTTTCTCTTAGGCTTTTTATAACATCCAAATAAGCTAATGCAGGTTTTACCATTAAAATATCAGCACCTTCCTGTTCATCCAGAAAGGCCTCCCTTAAGGTTTCTTTTGGATTGCGAAAGTCCATCTGGTAAGCTTTTCTATCGCCTTTATTAGGAGCCGAATCTGCAGCTTCGCGAAATGGCCCATAATATCCAGACGCGAATTTAATACTGTAGCTCATTATCCCTGTATTAACGAAGCCGCTTGCATCCAAACCGGAACGAATTCCTGAAATACGTCCATCCATCATGTCGGAAGGTGCCACCATATCTGCACCGGCCTGCGCATGACTCAAAGCCATTTTTGCCAATACTTCAACGGTTTCATCATTCTGAACATAATCATCGTGCATTATCCCGCAATGACCGTGAGTGGTGTAGGCACATGTACATACATCCGTAACAACAAACAAATCCTCGCCAAAGGCTTTCTTCACTTCCCGAACGGCATTGGCAACAACTGAATTATCGCTGTAAGCGGTGCTGGCATTCTCAGACTTCTCCTCACCTACGCCGAAAAGTAAAATTTTATTTAAACCCAGCTTTAATAATTGCTCAACATCTTTTACCAGGGTATCGGCAGAAAAATGGTTAATACCGGGCATTGCATCAATTGCATGACTAATGTTTTTGCCGGGAACCACGAAATAAGGGTATATAAACATATCCCTGGATAATCGCGTTTCGGCAACCATTTCACGAACTATGGGGGATTTTCTTAATCTTCTTGGACGGATATTCATAAATTTCCAGTTGAGAATAATTTCCATTAAGCAGGCTAGAGGCCAAACACTGCTTCGACTAAACCTATTTCATCCGGCGAATATGGCAAGGTATATTTCATACCCATTTCATCGAATTTTCTCCCTGTAGCGCGACCGATGCATATTACCTTTTGACCAGGTTCAATTAAATTGTCGACAAAATAGGCTTCGACGTTAGATGGGCTTGTAAAAATCAACACATCGGCAAAAATAGCTTCGATGTTATCTTCCATAATAGTTTCATATACAGGAAGGTCAATGATCTTGGTTTCGGGAGATAGTGCCTTTTGTATGGTTCGCAACGAATCTTTTGCACCCGGAAATAATACCGAATGACCATTAGCCAACTCCGCAAATTCTTTTGCAATATCGGCAGTATCGATCCCCTCCTCTTCACCGTTAAATTCGGGAACGCGGCCAAACATCCGAAGAACATCTTCTGAAGCACGACCCAAAACGCCAAACTTAGTTTTCTTAGAAATTAAAGGGTTAAGCTTAAAAAAATATTCGATGGCGTTTTTACTACTGAAAAAAATCCAGTCTACATGTTTTAAAATATATGGATCAAGCTTATTGATCATTGGGAAGGTTCGAATCAATGAGCGACCGTCTATTTCAATGTTGTGATTTTCAAGAGCCCGGCGGAAATAACTGGATTCAGAAATACCACGGGTTATAAAAACCTTCTTTGGGAGCTTTCTATCCTTGGCAAACTTAGATACAATTCGCTCGGCAAGTCCTTCAGTAGTTTCGGCTTCAAGAAAAAGTCTGTCGGGGAAAGAGTCGCCTTCTTCGGCTTTTGAAGTCCAAACTTGAAACTTATCGCCTTCCTTTCTGCAATAGCAGCCTAAAGGCATATGACAACCTCCATTAAAGAGATTCAATACTTTACGTTCAACCGCAATCTCTTCGGCGACAGAGGCGTTATGCAATACCTGCAAGCGTTTAAATAATTCAGTATCGCTTTCGCGAATCTGAATAGCCAGCACTCCCTGGGCGGGTGAAGGAATGAATTCCATCGGCTCAAGCTCTTCAACGTAAAACTCACTAAGATCTATTCCCAATCGCTGAACGCCGGCTTTAGCGATCATTATAGCATCGTAATCTTCATCCCGCAGCTTCTGAATCCGCGTAGGGACGTTTCCACGAAGATCTTCAACCTCTAAATCAGGACGAAGAGATAATAATTGAGCTTTACGACGGTTAGATGAGGTACCCACCATGCCGGCAAACTTTATAGACAACTTTTGTTTAATGTCTACACAGTCTTTTAAGATCAGGAGCAATTCATGCGGATCTTCGCGTTCTGAAACTGCTGCGATTATTAAACCGGGGGGATTTTGAGTAGGAAGATCTTTATGAGAGTGAACGGCAATATCAATAGAACCGTTTAAAAGTTCTTCTTCTAATTCCTTAGTAAAGAATCCTTTACCCTCCAATTTATCTAATCGGAGATTAAGAATACTATCCCCTTGGGTTTTGATTATTTTTAATTCTGCATTTATACCGTACTCGGAAAGCCTATCTTTTACATGATTTGCCTGCCAAAGCGCAAGATCGCTGCCCCGTGTTCCTATGATGAGTTTATTTTTCACAATAAAAGTAAATTGAATAATTGGAAAAGCTTAGCTATTGTTTACCAATATCTCTTTTGCCATGACCATTGGAACGCTAATATATTTCTTTTCCATATAGTTCATAATCTTTTCAAGCACTTCGCGTGAATTGGTATCCAATTGACCTATATCATTCGCGAAGATCGAATTTACTGCAACGCTTCTGATTTCTTTTATTTTTAGAGGAACGTCTCGCATGGCAAGTTCTATCTGACGTTGCTTTAGTATCGGCCTGAATTCATTTATACTTTCCTCGATAATTTGCTCGGCATGTACAAGCTCCTGATAGCGTTCCTGCATATTTTGATTGGCAACTTCCTGCAATCCTCTAACTTCGATAAAATGGACAGGATTGGAAGTTAAAACCTCCGGACAGGTATCATTAGGAATAGCAAGATCGACGATTACTTTCTTTTCAGTATCTCCGATTAAAAGCGAATTGTAGACTTCTTTTGTAATAATAGGACTTACAGCACTCGTACAGGTGATTATTACATCAAAACCGTTTTTGTAATTCTGTAATTCTGCAAGACTGTAGGCCTTACCATTTAACTCTCGGGCTAGAGATTCCGCATTTTCTAAGGTGCGATTAAAAATGGCAAAGTTTGAATATTTATGTTTTTGGAGGTATTTGCAAATATTTTTATTGGTTTCTCCGGCTCCTATTATAAGAATTCTGGAATTGGAGCACATGTTTAAATCACGAAGTTTGCGATATGCAAGGGAAACTACAGAGATGGGATTTTGAGAGATTTTGGTTTTTGTGTAAACTTCTTTAGCGGTTTTAACAACATGCGCCATAACAATTCGCATGAAATCTCCGGTAAAACCGGCTTTTCTACAAGTCTCATACGACTTTCGAACCTGTGCAAGAATTTCCTTTTCACCTACGACCAGGCTTTCCAATGAACACGAAACGCGAAGCAAATGATTAAAAGCCTGCTCATCTTCATAGGTATTCACTTTACTTACGAAATCATCCAGCATATTCAGCGGAATGCAAAAGTTAAGTGTTTGAATAAACTCTTTTATGAAATCGAACGTTAATTGCTGTGAAGCGGAAAAAACAAATTCGACCCTGTTACACGTACCGATGTAAAATATCTCAGGTATATCAAATTTCTCTCTAACGTCATTCAATCTTCCTACTAATGTCTGATTACAGATCACCAGTTTCCCCAACTCCTTTAAATCTATCTGCTGATGAGTGAATGCTAAAACTTTTAAATGCTTCAAAGCTTGAAAGTATCTTAAAAAACCCGAAACAAAGGTAAATAATAAGCATTCACGCCGTTGTCATTCCTTTGTCAAACAGAAGTATTTAGAACGCTTTTAAATAAAACATGCCTTTTAGCTGACCCAATAAATATCCTAAAAGGATTAAAAAGAGGCCTAAATAAAAAAATAATAGAAAAATTATCCTACAACAATAATTTTCAGTTTATTTGAAGCTGATTTAGAGAAGAGGATATACCACCCATGAATAAAACATTACCTTCTGAAGACCTTATTGAGAATGTGCGTACTGCCCCAGGTTTTCTTTTATGGCAAATGGAAATGTGTTGGCAGAGGATAATAAACAAGGCCCTGCTAGAGGTTGATCTTACTTATACACAATTTATTGTTCTGTCTATTTGCGGCTGGCTGACCAAAGAAAACAACAGTGTTTATCAGCATCAGGTGGCAAAATATTCTGGCATAGACCGAATGATGACTTCCAGAATTCTCTCGAGTCTGGAAAATAAAGAATATATTCATCGTATTAAAATTGATGGAGATGCTCGTGCTAAACTTGTTATTTTCACGGATAAAGGCAAAAAAGTATTAGATTTATCGCTAAAGACGGTTTCTGATATGGAAGCAAATTTCTTCAAACTCAGTGATAAGAACTTTGTTGATTCCATGAACGATATCTTATCAGACTGCGCTAATCTTCAAAATGTTTAATCATAGTTATACTATATCAGGGTCTGCGAATAAACAGATCGAAATTGACTATATCTCATCCGACAAAGACCAGGTAAAACCGCTTGTTATATTTGTTCACGGCTTTAAAGGCTTTAAAAACTGGGGCACCCATGATTTAATGGCGACTTATTTTGCGGGTCAGGGGCTTAACTTTCTGAAATTTAATTTTTCACATAACGGGATAGGTCAGAAGCAAGGCGACTTTTTCGACGACTTAGAAGGGTTTTCCAAAAACACTTTTTCAAAAGAACTATTCGATCTGAATCAGGTAATTACTTTTGCCCTAAGTGGCGAACAATTCAGTAAACCTTCAGAAATATATTTAATTGGACACAGCCTGGGCGGTGGAATCAGTATTATTCAGGCATCCGAAGATAAATCTGTAAGAAAACTCGCAACATGGGCATCTATCAGCAGCTTCAGAAATTTATGGTCGCCGGAACAGGAAGTCGAATGGAGAAAAAATGGTGTGTTATACTTTTTGAATTCCAGAACCAATCAACAAATGCCGGTTTCTTTTGATCTTCTTGAGGATCTGAGCGAACATACAGACAGGCTTGATTTACTTGCTGCAGCAAGAAAAACTTCGCAAAACTGGTTAATAATTCATGGTGAAGCTGATACCAGCGTTCACTATAAGCATGCTCTTGAGTTACATAACCAACAACCAACTAGTCAACTATTGCTTCTTCCCTCTGCAGATCATGTGTTTTGCGCAAAACATCCCTGGAATGAGGAATCCATTCCAAATGAACTAAAGCAGGCTTGGGACGCTACAATTGCATTTTTCAAATCTGATTATTAGTGGCGTGCGATTTTTCCCGCGGTTCAAAACCCATTCATTGCGGTATTAACAATCAAATTCTTATTTTCATCGTTTTATACCAGAGTACATGAAACAAGTTGAAGACTCGGAAATACTCGAACTGTTTGCTAACGAACGCACCAGAAATGAAGCGTTTTCTCTATTGATAAAAAAATACCAGCAAAAAATTTACTGGCACATTCGAAGAATGGTAATTGATCATGACGATGCTGATGACCTGGTACAGGATACGTTTGTTAAAGTTTGGAAGTACCTGGGAAATTTCAGAAATGATTCACAATTATATACCTGGCTATACCGGATAGCATCCAACGAATGCATCACTTTTCTGAATAAAAAGAAACAAAAAAATAACGTTTCAATGGACGAATTGCCTTATGACTTATCTGATACACTTGCAGATAGCAGCCAGATATCAGGCGATAAAATCCAATTGAAGCTTCAGCAGGCCCTCATCACTCTGCCCGAAAAGCAACGATTGGTTTTTAACATGAAATACTATGATGACATGAAATATGAGGAAATATCGCAGGTGTTAGGCACCAGCGTCGGCGCCTTAAAAGCTTCATTTCACATCGCCGTAAAGAAAATTGAAAGTTATTTAACAAATAATGATTAAACCATCCGCACAAAAAACATTCAGTATTATATGGATTTGAATGAAATGAATGAGAATTGGCAGGAATACGCTCCAACTCTTGCTGGGATGGAGAAAGCAAATCCGTTTTCTGTACCTGAAGGCTATTTTGAAGTGATGCAAGAACAATTGCATTCCAGAATCAGTATTAATCAGTTCGATAATAATGAGAATTATTTTACAGTTCCCGACAAGTATTTTGAAACCCTTCCAGATAAACTTAGGTCAATAAGCACGCTCGAACAATTAAAGGAAACATCCGAATTAGAAGTATTTCAGGTACCGGAAGGATATTTTGACTCACTTGAGCAACGAATTAAAGCCAAAGTTAAGGCTGATGAGCTGAATGCAGCGCCGACAAAGATTAAGCGCCTGCACGCTAACTGGATCACCTATGCCGCAGCTGCATGTATTACGGCAATTATTAGTTTTGGAATTTATTTCAATACTCAAAACAACAATATAGAAGCTCAAATGGCAAAGTTGCCTGCCGACGAAATAGTTGACTATTTACAGCTTTACGCTGATGCAGGAGATGCACCTCTGATTATTAAGAGCATTGGAGCTGAAATTGATATTTCTGAGATCGGTTCTGAAGTTTCGGAGCAGGAGATTGAGCAATATCTTGATTTAAATTTATAAAAAATGAGACCCTGGATTTATAGTATATTAATAGGACTGAGTTTGTGGCTACCCGCAAATGCCCAGCCAAGAAGAAACAACATTGAGGCTGTAAAAGCAGCATTTATCACACAAAAATTAGAGTTAACACCGGAAGAATCGCAAAAATTCTGGCCGGTTTACAATAATTATCAGCAAGAGCTTAAAAAGTTAATTTTGATAAAGAACAGTCAGCGAAGAGCTTTGAAAGAAAACGCAGAGGCAGAGCCGGTGGATGAACTTGAAATTGACAGCGAAATTCTTGAGCTGAGAAAACGGTACAGAGGAGAATTTGCCAAGGTATTGCCCCGACAGAAAGCGGCATTGGTATACCCGACCGAACGCGAATTCCGACAACAGCTAATCGAGCAGTTGCAGAAGAGAAAGAAAAAAAATTAAAAGTACAAAAGCCTCAAACCTCTGAGGCTTTTGTACTTTTACATAATGTTGAATCTGCGACAGTTATTCTTGCTCAATAATGCCCAAACATCATTAAGTCCTCGTTTACTGGAAATTGAACGGGCTGAAGGGATGTATTTATATAGTCCGGCTGGCAAAAAATATATGGACATGGTTTCCGGCTTTGCTGTAAGCAATGTTGGGCACCGCCATCCCAAAGTTGTGCAGGCCATAAAAGACCAGGTTGACAAGTATATGCATCTATCGGTTTATGGCGAATTTGTGCAGGCACCGCAGGTACTGTTTGCAGAAAAGCTTGTCTCGATCCTGCCGGAAAGTCTTAACTCCGTTTATTTCGTTAATTCAGGAACGGAGGCCACTGAAGGGGCTCTAAAACTTGCTAAACGCTTTACTGGCAGAACCAAGATTGTTTCTTATTATAACGCCTATCACGGAAGTACTCACGGTGCTTTAAGTGTAATGGGAAACGAGTATTATAAACAGGCGTACGGACCATTACTACCCAATATATCTTTTATACATTTCAATCAGCTCCCTGATTTAGAACAGATTGATTCGGATACTGCATGCGTAATTCTGGAAACCATTCAGGGTGAAGCGGGTATCAGAGTTCCAGACAAAGAATACCTTACCGCACTTCGGAACCGGTGCACGGAAACCGGAGCCTTATTGATTTTGGATGAAATTCAAACGGGATTTGGCCGTACCGGACAACTATTTGCTTTTGAGCATTTCGACATTGTTCCTGATATACTTTTACTAGCCAAAGGCATCGGTGGCGGAATGCCTATCGGCGCTTTTATTGCAAACCGAAAGGTGATGGCTTGCCTTACGGAAAACCCTATATTGGGACATATTACAACATTTGGCGGACATCCGGTTTGCTGTGCAGCCGGACTGGCAACACTGGGCGCACTGCTCGACGAAAATTTGCTTCTCGATATAGATAAAAAAGAAGCCCTGTTCAGAAAATTATTGGTTCATCCGCTGATTAAAGAAGTGCGTGGAAAAGGCTTGATGTTAGCGATCCAGCTAGAGACATTTGAACAAGTTGAATTTGTAAGCAAAGATGTTACAGATAATGGTGTAATTATCGATTGGTTCCTTCATTGTGATACCGCCTTACGACTTGCACCTCCCTTAATTATTTCAGATGAGGAAATTCGAACTGCCTGCGAAGTAATTTTAAGCACTCTTAGAAAACTGGGCTAATAAATTTTCTCATTTACTTTAAAAATGAGAAAAACACAATAAAAAATACTCGTACCGTTCAAATATCTGAGTTTTATTTCCCATATATTTACAGAAACCGAATTTTCCATCTATGAGCGGATCCAATTTTCTGGACAAATACAAACCGACGAGTGACACCTGGGATGAAATGTTCAATTCTGAACATACTATCCGTTCGCCCTATCAAAAAGTTATTGATTACTTGTCAAAAGAATCGATAGACGACCTGAACAAAAAGGAAGAACTGGCTAAAAAGCTGTTTATGAGCCAGGGGATTACATTTACAGTATACAATAGTGGCGAAGGCGTAGAAAAAATATTCCCCTTTGATATAATTCCACGTATTATAACTGCGGCAGACTGGACATTTATCGAGGCCGGTATAAAACAGCGCCTTAAAGCTCTAAATATTTTCCTGAAGGATATTTATAGTAATATGTTCATTGTAAAAGATGGCATCATTCCCATCGAAATGATTTATTCCTGTCCGCACTTTTTACGTGAAATGTTCAACGTTGCTGTTCCTTATGATATCTACGTTCATATTGCGGGCATCGATCTAATCCGCGACAGCGACGGCACCTATTATGTTTTAGAAGACAATCTCCGTACACCTTCGGGTGTCAGTTACATGCTCGAAAATCGTGAAATTACTAAGCGACTTTTCCCTGATCTTCTTCCCCAGTGCAGGGTAAGAAGTGTGACCGAGTACCCTGGCATCTTATATAAAAACCTTTTGGCTATTTCGCCAAGGCAAATTTCAAATCCTACGATTGTACTACTTAGTCCGGGCTCGTATAACTCCGCTTATTTTGAACATACTACATTGGCACGTTTAATGGGCGTAGAACTGGTGGAAGGCAGAGATTTGATGGTTGACAATCATAAAGTATATATGAAGACCACCAATGGTCGTCAACAGGTGGATGTAATCTACAGGCGTGTAGATGATGAATATCTCGATCCCTTGGTATTTAATCCGGCAAGTATTCTGGGTGTTGCAGGGTTGATGAGTGCTTACAGGAAAGGCAATGTGGCTATTGTGAACGCAGTTGGGAACGGCGTTGCCGACGACAAAGCGATCTATTCCTATGTCCCCGACATGATAAAATACTACCTTAATGAAGAGCCTTTGTTAAAAAATGTACCGACCTATCATTTAGGGAAAAAAGATCATCAGGAATATGTGTTCGAGCATATCCAAAATATGGTTATCAAAAAAACAAATGGCAGCGGTGGCTATGGCATGCTGATGGGATATGTTGCTACCGACTTGGAAATTGCGAATTATAAAGAGGAAATTTTAAAGGATCCCCGTCAGTTTATTGCGCAGCCCACCATTAGCCTGTCGGCCGCACCCTGTTATATGAACGGCGACTTATCCCCGCGCAGGATCGATTTAAGACCTTTCGCTCTTTGCGGTCCTGATGGAATTGAAATTGTGCCCGGGGGCCTTACACGTGTTGCGCTTACAGAGGGCTCGATGGTAGTAAACAGCTCTCAGGGCGGAGGAAGTAAAGACACCTGGGTACTCGCATCATAATTCAATCAACATGTTAAGTAGAGTTGCATCAAATTTATATTGGTTAAGTCGTTACATAGAGCGCAGCGACGGCATTTTGAGAATGCTAAAAATCAATTACGCTTCATCCCAGGATTCAATTCATGAATTTACATGGCGGCCTGTCATCAAGCTTTATACAAAGCTTGACGAAGAAGGCATAAAGAAGATTGAATACAATAGCCGAGATGTTTTGCTTTATATGGTAGCAGGTAAAGAAAATCCGAACTCGATCGTAAATATGATCACGCTAGCGCGCGAAAATGCTAGAAGCGTTCAGGATCATATTACCAAAGATCTATGGCAATGCTTAAATGAGTACTATCATTTAATAAAAGACAATAAGCTAATCTCCTCGCTTAAAAAAGACGATCCTCTCTCCGCATTAGATACCTTGATCAGGCAAGGAATGCTTTATTGTGGAACTGCGGAGGTAACAATGGAGCGCGGTGAAGGAACAAGCTTTATGAACATTGGCAAATACCTTGAACGAAGTATTCAATCGGCAGATATTCTGGATGTTAAATTTGGTACTATCAATAATGACCCAGACTTGTTAACCGATACATCGTATTGGAAACACCTCCTATTGTCTTTAGGTGGTTACGAGCTATACCTTAAAACCTACAGACAAGGTTTCGAAGCTGAAAATGTTCTTGAACTTGTTGTACTGAACAGCGATTTTCCCCGTTCGGTTCTGTATTCTGTCGATCATATAACTCGTTATCTAGACCGTTTAAGAATAAATAATAACATATCCGAAATAAAAGAAATATCGATATTAATTGGCAGGCTTGAAAGCCGGGTAAAATACAGCACCTTACAATCCATCAGACAAGAAGGTTTGCACCCCTATTTGTCCTCTATAAAAAAAGAGCTGTATACCATTGGAGATGCATTAAATGTACAATACTTCGCGTATTCCTAAAAGATCAAAAACGAGCAGATGCCAAAATTCACCATCAAACATACTACACGTTATACCTATACCGGCCTGGTTCGGGATAGCGCAAATCAAATTATATTATTCCCGATTAATGATGAGTATCAGGAAGTTTTAAATCATGATTTAAAAATAAGTGGGGACCCAAGTGTTGACATTTATAAAGATTATTTTGGCAATGAAGTAGGCACATTCTCGCACTATATGCCGCATTCGGAACTTGAGATCTATTCGCGGTTGTTAGTTGCAACACAACATAAGCCTCTTCCGGTCGACGATATGTTTGCCACGCAACAATGGGTAGATCTTGAATCCATCAAATCAAAAATACCTTATGTAGATTATCTGATGCTGGAACATTTTGAGGGACTAAAGGAGCTGAATGAAGTTGTCGAGAACGAACGGGCCAAAGATGAAACGCCTTATAAGACGGCTTTGCGCTATAACAACTATGTATATGATAACTTCAAATATATTCCAGGAATTACTACTGTGGAAACTCGTCTGGATGAAGTATGGAAATTAAAAGCAGGTGTTTGCCAGGACTTTGCACATATACTTCTTGTAATGTTGAGATTATTAAACATGCCTTCCAGATATGTTAGTGGCTATGTTTGCCCCAACAAAAATGGCATGCGGGGAGAGGGTGCAACTCACGCATGGGTTGAAACTTATCTGCCAGGTTATGGCTGGCTGGGTCTTGATCCTACAAATAACTGCGTAGCCAATGAAACCCATGTCCGCTTAGCCGTTGGACGAAATTTTCCAGATTGCAGTCCTGTAAAAGGAATTTACAAGGGTCAGGCTAAACATACATTAGAAGTGTCGGTTTCCGTATCTTATGAAGACGATCTTCCCGAGGAGAATCCATTGATGGATCATCCGATAGAAAAGCCGGCCGGATTTTCGGTTAATAGCTTCCAATTGTACAGCGAACGGATGGAACAACAACAGCAGTAGTTTTAATTCAATTCAACAAAACAGCATTGAGTTGGTTAATATATAAACCAATGAACATAGCATGTCTGAAAACGATAAAATTCCGTTTAAATTAACCCAAAAAGAATCCTTTATTGGCAAGCAGCATCCCGACAAAGTGGAGCAGAACGATAGCGAAGATCAACCCTACCCAAATCAGGAAAAAACTGAAGGTGCTGATTCATTATCAACAACTCGAACGGGAACGGAATTAACCCAAATCCAACGGAAAGCGGAAATAAACCGGAATGGGTAGACGGCAGAAAACAAAGTGATGATTATATTGAAGATGCTACGGATTAAAATTGCTGGCTTGGTCAAAAACCGTTTTGGAACTTACCAGTGCTTTTTGTTACTATGCATATCCCTGCTCTGAATTAAGTTCTACTTCCGGGCCATAATCCTATACAATCACCACCTTATCTAGTTCCCGATTGATATAATTAATATCTTCGGCACTTAACTTAACGTACGCAGCTTTCGCATTTTGAACTGCCTGATCTGCATTTCTGGCGCCGGCCAACGCAATAGTAATCCCAGGCTTTTCAATCGTCCATTTTAAAACTAACTGCCCCAGGGTAATATCTTTATCGTGTGCCAGATGTTTAATCCTATCTAAAAAGAGATTCACCTGCAGAATATTCCCGGAGGAAAAGTACTTAATTCCTGCTCGATGATCGCCCTCAGAAAATTGATGACCAGGCTTTATTTTACCGGTTAACAACCCTCTTTCCATCGGACTATAGGCTAATATAGATTTCTTATTGGCGATGCAATAGGGAACAACAACTTCTTCTATTTTCCTATTTACCATGCTATAGGGTACCTGATTAGAAACAAGTTTAATCGTTTTATCTGCCTCCTGCATTTGGTCGGCCGAATAATTACATACACCAGCAAATCTAACTTTTCCCTGCTGAATGAGCATTTCTACCGCTTCCATGGTTTCATGGATCGGCGTAGTTGGATCGGGCCAATGAATTTGATACAGGTCAATATAATCGGTACCTAAAAGCTTTAAGCTGATCTCACACTCTTTAATTACGCTATCCCTACCTGCATATTTATAAATATCTATATCTCGCCCCTGATTGTTTTTACTCTTGAAATAAAATTCGCCCTGCCGGCTTTCCCATTGCAAGCCATATTTTGTGAGTATTTGCACTTTATCTCTGGGCAAATCTTTAATGGCCTCCCCCACTATTTCTTCACTTAAGCCCTGGCCATAAACCGGTGCCGTATCAATAGAAGTAACCCCATTTTCAAAAGCCGCCCGGATTGCGTTTACAGATTCATTCCGTTCAGTGCCGCCCCACATCCAGCCACCGGCTGCCCAGGCTCCGAAAGTTATGACCGAAAGTTCCAATTCTGATTCGCCAAGCTTTCTGTATTCCATATTTCTTTTTCTTGTTTGAACAGGCAAGCTAGTTTTAAGTTTACTTTTCTCTCAGATAACAAGAGCAAATTCCTGGAAATTACAAAGGGGGATCTAAAGCCTGTGTAACGTATCCAAGATTCATTTCGTAATTAATGCATGAATTTAAAGGTTTTCTTTGCTGGATATATTCTCATTTTCCTTTCAGCATGTAACGTTAAAGAGGATTTATGTACTGCTTATCAATGCAGTGCGCCAGTAGTTAAGCTGAAACTTAAATTTATAGATTCCAACAATCAGGATCTCTTTTTTTCGGCGCCGGCGGTCTATCACCTCACCGACTTAAAAATCCAAAGCGCGCTCTCAGGGGCCGATCTACCATTTGGAATAGACACCACAGACAAAAGCGACAGATACATCATTCTCCCAATTTCTTACTCACAAAAGCTCAGGATAAAACTGGCTAACAAACCAGAGGATAGTTTGCAGATAGAGACGGTATTTAAAGAAGCAAGATGTTGCGAAACAATAAATGTTTTAAGCTTTAGAGTAAACGGAACCGCTATTTGCACCAATTGTAATAGCATTGAACCGGTTATTTTTATAAAATAAAAATCCTGACTATTTTAAATAATCAGGATTTTTTAAGCTTATATTTTCTCGTTTTTCTTTTAAGCTCCGGTCAACGCCGCTGCACCGCTTACAATTTCTGTAAGCTCGGTTGTAATAGCTGCCTGGCGGGCCTGGTTGTATGAAAGTTTTAGGGCTTTCAATAAATCACCCGCATTCTCGGTTGCTTTATCCATCGCAGTCATACGTGCGCCATGTTCAGACGCATGTGAATCGAGTATTGCTTTGTATAACTGTGTCTTCACCGATTTAGGAATTAATTCGTTTACAATTTCTTCCTGCGAAGGTTCCAAAATATAATCAGTTTTTGAGGCACTTGTAGTCGAAACTTGCAGACTACGTGGCACAGGGAGCAATTGCTCAGCAACTAAAATCTGCATAGCAGCATTTTTGAACTGATTGTATACCACTTCAACTCTATCATAATCGCCATCGGCGAAACCTTTCATTATCGCTTCAGAAATTACCGAAGCATTTTCGAAAGTAAGTGCAGAATACAATTCGTTGTTGTTTCCAATGACCTTGAATTTGCGTTTTTCATAGAAGTCTTGTGCTTTCTTTCCAACTGCAACAATACTAACATTGCCATTTGCTAACTGCTCAGAATACTTTTCAGCAATTAACTGGTTTGCTGCTTTGATAACATTGGCATTAAAAGCTCCTGCTAGTCCGCGGTTCGAAGCTACAACAACTACCAGAACGCGTACAGGCTCTCGCTCCTGTATAAAAGGCGAGCTTGATTCTTCAAGACTTGCAGAAAGATTCGACAGAATATCTTTAAGCTTATTAGCATATGGACGTAGCTGTATAATCGCATTGGTAGCTCTCTTCAACTTAGCCGCCGAAACCATTTTCATAGCCTTGGTAATTTGCTGCGTTGAACTTACCGATGTAATTCTATTTCTTACTTCTTTTAAATTAGCCATTTTATAAAGTTGTAAGTTGTAAGTTGTAGGTTATAAGTTCTTTCAACTCACAACCCACAACCTTCAACTCTATTAATACCGTCCTGCTAATTCCTTAGCAACAGTTTCAAGAACCGAAGTTATGCTGTCATCCAATTTACCAGCTTTAAGGGCTTGTAAAACTTCAGGGTTACGTACTTCTAGTTGTTGAATGTATTCTTTTTCAAACTCTCTTACTTTATCCACCGGAACCTGACGCATTAAATTCTTCGTTCCGATATAGATAATAGCAACCTGTTTTTCTACCGCTACCGGCGAAAACTGTCCTTGTTTTAAGATTTCTACGTTACGTGCACCTTTATCTAATACAGATTTAGTCGCAGCATCAAGGTCAGATCCGAATTTAGAGAACGCCTCTAACTCGCGGTATTGAGCCTGGTCAAGTTTCAATGTACCAGCAACCTTTTTCATCGACTTAATCTGAGCGTTACCCCCAACACGAGATACAGAAATACCTACGTTAATAGCCGGACGAACACCCGCGTTGAATAAGTTCGATTCAAGGAATATCTGACCATCAGTAATTGAAATTACGTTGGTTGGAATATACGCTGATACGTCACCCGCCTGAGTTTCAATAATTGGAAGAGCAGTTAATGAACCGCCACCTTTCACCAGATGCCTGATAGAATCAGGTAAGTCATTCATGGCCTGAGCGATTTCATCAGAAGCATTGATCTTCGCAGCACGTTCTAACAAACGACTGTGAAGGTAGAACACGTCTCCAGGATAAGCCTCACGACCCGGTGGACGACGAAGTAATAATGAAACCTCACGATAAGCAACAGCTTGCTTAGATAAATCATCATAAATGATCAAAGCAGGACGTCCTGTATCACGGAAAAACTCACCAATTGCAGCACCAGAGAACGGAGCAAAGAACTGCATCGGCGCAGGATCTGCTGCAGAAGCAGCAACCACAACTGTATATGGCATTGCACCATTTTCATCAAGCGTACGAACTATCTGTGCTACTGTAGAACTTTTTTGTCCGATAGCAACATAGATACAGAAAACCGGCTGACCAGCTTCGTAAAATTCTTTTTGGTTAATGATCGTATCGATACAAACAGCTGTTTTACCAGTCTGACGGTCACCGATAACCAACTCACGCTGGCCGCGACCGATTGGAATCATCGCGTCAATTGCTTTGATACCTGTTTGTAAGGGCTCAGTAACAGGCTGACGATAGATAACTCCAGGAGCTTTACGCTCGATTGGCATATCATATGTATCACCAACAATTGGACCTTTACCGTCAATTGGTTGTCCAAGCGTGTTTACAACACGACCAAGCATTCCGTCACCAACTTGTATTGAACCGATTTTCTTAGTACGTTTAATTGTATCGCCTTCCTTAACCTCGCTATAAGGTCCAAGCAAAACCACACCCACGTTGTCTTCTTCAAGGTTTAATACAATTCCTTGTAGCCCGGTTTCAAATTCAACAAGCTCGCCCGATTGAACTTTGGTAAGGCCGTAAACACGAGCGATACCATCACCTACTTGTAAAACGGTACCAACTTCTTCAAGTTCGGCCTCTGATTTAAAGCCCGACAACTGCTGACGCAATATTGCCGAAACTTCATCTGGTCTTACCTCTACCATAGTTTTATTTATGAGTTTTTATTGTAAATCTTGTTTCTGTACTCTATTGTAAATTTGCCCTGCTTTTTGTTGCAAGCCGCTGCGCGGGCTTTCCACTTCAATCAGGTTTAGATTTCAGGGTCTATCTCCCTTTTGTTATCTTAGCATCAATGGTACTAAAATATTCTTTTCGAAAACTCTTTCTTCAGCTTATTCAAGCTGGTAGCTATACTGGTATCCACCTGTTTATCGCCTACCTTCAATACAAATCCGCCTATTAAATCCGGATCAACTAAAGTTTCAAGCACCACCTGGGCTTTTGTAGCTTCAATTACAAGTGTCGATATTTGATTCTTTTGTTCCTCAGTAAGAGGTGCGGCAGACGTTACCACAGCGTGGATTATATCCTTACGGTTGTTGTATTCATTCAAAAACTCTTTCGCCGTTGCGTAAAGAACCTCAGCACGACCTTTTGACACAACAATTTTGAAGAAAGCTATAATAACTTTATGAAAACTGCTTCCGAACAGTTGATTAAGTATAGCAATTTTTTTATCAGTACCAATTATGGGGTTCTGTAAAACTGCCTGCAACTGTGAATTTTGACGCATCACACTAACAAACGACTCGATATCGGCTTTAATGGCTTCCAACGAATCTTGCTCCTCGGCAAGGTCGATTAGTGATTTTGCGTACCGCGATGCTACTTGTATTTCAGACATCCTATTCTTTATAAGTATTAAGTATCTAGAAGTATCTAGTATTAAGTATTTAGTACCTGATCTTCGTACTTGATACTTCGTACTAAGAAAACTAATTCAATTCCACTTCTTTAAGCAAGTCAGAAACTAAGGCTTCCTGTTTACTTTTATCTTCTAACTGATGGCGTAAAACTTTTTCAGCGATCTCGATAGAAAGTGCAGCAACCTGACCTTTTATTTCAAAAATAGCTGCAGCTTTTTGAGTCTCAATTTCATGTTGAGCTTTTTCAAGCATTTTTGCACCTTCTATTTGCGCAATCGTCTTGGCTTCGCCAACAATTTTATCTTTAAGTTCTTTAGCCTCTTTTAATATCAGGTCACGTTCCGCACGAGCTTGTTTCAACAAAGATTCATTCTCGCTAGTTAAACGGGCCATCTCTTCTTTAGCTTTTTGAGCAGACTCAAGCGCGTTCTCAATAGACCGCTCGCGGTCAGTAATGGCCCCTAATATTGGAGCCCAGGCAAACTTCTTTAATAAAATTAAAAGAAGCAAAAACGCAACCGTCGCCCAAACTACAAATCCAAGATGATGATTTAATATGCCTTCAAATAGTTCTTCCATTTTTTATCTCTTTTTACCTTCAAAAATAAAAAGCCGGACAACAACCAACCGTTAATCCTCCGGCTCTTAATCTTCTTATCGAGTGTATTAACCTACGTTAGTACCCAATAATGCTACTACCACACCAAATAAAGCAACACCTTCTACAAGTGCAGCTGCGATGATCATAGCAGTCTGAATTTTTGAAGCAGCCTCTGGCTGACGGGCAATACCTTCCATTGCTTTGCCACCAACCTGACCAATACCGATACCTGCACCGATAACTGCTAAACCTGCACCAATTGCAGCGATTGAACCTACCATAATAGTTTAATTTATATAGTTGTTAAAAAAATGATTCTAATGTGCATGCTCATCAACCGCAGTTCCAATAAACAAAGCGGTAAGCATGGTAAAAATAAACGCCTGAAGAAATGCTACTAAAAGCTCCAGAACATCCATGAATAAAACGAAAGCAACAGAAACCGGTGCAATGGCCAGAGATTTGAATATAAAAATCAAGGCAATTAAACTCAGTACAATGATGTGTCCTGCAGAAATGTTCGCATATAAACGAATCATCAATGCGAAAGGCTTAGAAATAACTCCGATAATTTCTACCGGAATCATGATCGGATATAACCACCATGGCACATCCGGCAATAGAATGTGTTTCCAGTAATACTTGTTTCCGTTTAAATTAGTAACGATCAAAGTAATAAATGCAAGCACAAAAGTCATGAAGATATTACCGGTAACGTTAGCTCCACCCGGGAACAACGGAAACAGACCTAGCAAGTTGTTAATCCATATAAAGAAGAACATGGTTAACAACAGAGGCATAAACTTGGCGTATTTATAACCAATATTCGGCTTCGCAATTTCATCACGAACAAAAAGGATAATGGGCTCAATAAATGATTGAAACCCTTTAGGTGCCATGCCTTCGCGTCGTTTGTATGCCCTGGAAACTGATGTGAAAATTAAAATCAATAAAATAACAGCCAACCAGATTGCGGCTACGTTTTTAGTTATAGAGAAATCGTATATATGAGAAGAGCTCTCCTTATCAATTTCTCCGGCACCATTAACGGCAAAAATTTTATCCTCAATTAGCTTATAGGTATAGTACTTACCGGCATAAGCTTCTTCGCCATGATGAAAGTTTGAAGATGAAAAAACTTCAGTCCCTTTATCAGTGAGCAGTATAACTGGAAGAGGCAATGAAGTATGCCCCCAAAGGTGCCAATAGTGAGAATCAGCAATGTGTTCCATGATCGCTGCAGTAGGATCAAATTTTTCTTGCTCGCCTTTGCCTTTCGTGTGTTCAACTCCAGGAATATGAGCATCGCTTTCTACACTTGATGAAAAAGTAGTATCAGCTAACTCTTTTGGCTCAGGATGTTGAGCTTTTGATACTGTCTGCAAACTAATAAAAACTAAAAAAAGTGCGAATGCAGCGCTGAATCTAATTTTTTTTGAATTCAAAATGTGGGTAAACGACATTTATTACAAGTTTTTTACGTTTTATTTTGGTGGCGCAAGTTACACAACAATGCATAAACTTCAAAGGACGTAAATGAGAAATATAAAGAAAAAAACTCGACGGCAAAAACCACAGCATTCACCTTGAATTTCAACGAATAAACCAGCACTAAACCCAGGCACAATAGTAACTTTAAGGTAGCTACGCCCATGATTACAAATATTGAGTTTTCCCCCCCGTTTTTAATGCCGGCGACAGATACCACATAGGCGATAACTGTGATTATCAAAAGAAATCCAAATACCACCCAAAACTTCGGAATTAAAATTACATCAGCAGGATTTTTTGCCTCGATTAGCCCTGCTGTCAATCCCAAAACAGCAGCAATAGAAAACAGGATTAAAAAAAAGTTGCGTAAACTCAAGATTTCATTTTTTTAATGGAGCGAACAATAATATATAAGGCAATAAAAACACCGGCTAAACTTAAAAATGCAGTCGCCAAAGGCGTTTTAGCTTGCCGTTTTTCATCAATTTTGTATCCGGCATAAGTAAAAGCTCCAATTATCACAAACATTTGGAAGCCCATAGCCGAGTATTGAGCATAGCTATTTAACAGGCGTTTGCGTTTCTCAACAGGCTTTTCACTTTCATCTTCTTGCATAACGTGCGTTTAATTATTTGCAAAAGTACTACTTTTATGAACTTAGTCACCCATGTTTTAAGGTTCACAAATCAAACATCTATGATCGAAAAAATGCTGGTTAGCGGCCAGATAGTGGATATTTTCAACAAGCGGGTTTATCCTGGTAAAATTTTCATACTCAACGGCCGCATTCAGAAAATAGAAGAGACGACCGAAGCCGACAATCAATACATCATGCCAGGATTCATTGATGCGCATGTGCATATCGAAAGTTCGATGCTCGTTCCCTCAGAATTCGCCCGTCTAGCGGTAGTTCATGGTACAGTTGCTACAGTTTCCGACCCTCACGAAATTGCCAATGTTTGCGGCATCGAAGGTGTAAAATTCATGATTGAAAACGGAGAACAGGTTCCGCTTAAGTTCTATTTTGGAGCACCATCCTGCGTACCGGCAACGGTATTCGAAACTGCAGGCGCAGAAATTTCGATAAAGGAAATTGATGAGCTTTTAAAATCAGATAAAGTAAAATACCTGGCCGAAATGATGAACTGGCCCGGAGTATTGTTCAAAGATCCGCTGGTTTATGAAAAAATTAAGATTGCAAAAAAATACAATAAACCTATCGATGGGCACGCACCGGGCTTAACCGGCGAAAAAGCTAAACAATATATAGACGCAGGAATAAGTACGGATCACGAATGCTTTACGAAAGAAGAGGCTCTAGACAAATTAAATCTCGGCATGAAAATCCTCATCCGTGAAGGAAGCGCCGCCAAAAACTTCGACGCGCTAATTGATCTTTTGCATGATTTTGAAGGTCAGATTATGTTTTGCTCTGATGATAAACATCCAGACAGTTTGCTGCTTGGCCATATCAACGAACTGGTTAAAAGGGCGGTGGAAAAAGGGATAGACGTTTTCAAAGTACTTAAAGCAGCCTGCGTCAATCCGGTAACCCATTATTCTCTTGATGTGGGACTACTTCGTACCGGAGACTTTGCAGATTTTATCATCACTGACAATCTAAAAAACTTCAAAATAAAAGAAACCTATATAAATGGAAACTTGGTGGCAGCTAAAAGCAGGTCGAACATTGATTCTGTAAAAGTTGCCGCAATAAATAATTTCGATTGTTCTGCGATAACTGCTGCCGACATCAAAATTAGCGCGTCGAGTCAAAAAATTACCGTAATTGAAGCATTAGACGGGCAGCTTATCACTAACAGAATCGTGGCTGAAGCATTTGCTAAAGATGGCTTTATCGAATCAAATCCTGAACAAGATATTTTAAAGATCATCGTAAAAAATCGTTATAAAAATGCGCCGCCGGCAATTGCGTTTATAAAAAACTTTGGCTTGAAAGATGGCGCAATCGCTTCATCCATTGCGCACGACTCGCACAACATCATAGCAGTGGGAACAAGCGATGAATTCTTAGTGGGGGCAGTTAATGCTATTGTAGCCTGCAAGGGTGGCATTTCGGCGGTCTCATCAGTCAATTCAAAAGTATTAGCTCTGCCAGTCGGCGGAATTATGTCAGCCGAAGATGCTTACGATATTGCAGAACTATACACAGAACTGGATCTTTTAGCAAAGAAAATGGGGTCGACGCTATCCTCCCCATTCATGACTTTATCTTTTATGGCCCTGCTTGTTATTCCCTCATTAAAACTGAGCGACCTGGGTCTTTTTGATGGTGAAGAGTTCAAATTCGTAAAAACCGAAACTTCCTGAAAAAATGAACCAATAGTTTATCTTTGAAAGATTGTTATCATAAAAATATAAGCTAACCGGAACAAAATATTTTGGCAAAGAGCTTGTTAATGTATTAAGTCAAATCATATTCAGCCTTGAAATCTAATTTTCAATTCCTGTCCGTTCTCTCTGTTTTCAGTTCAATATTCATATATACTGGTTGCATGAGTCCCAAAGATTCGGTTACCAGCAGAGGAATGCAAAACCTGACAGCCAGGTATAATATTATATACAATGCAAATCTCTTATTAGATGAGAGTGCTGAAAACATTGAAAAAGCCTATATCGATAATTATAGCCAGCTCTTAACAATTTATAAAGAGCCTTCAGAAGCTATTTCTGCATCACAAACTACAAATCTGGACTCGATAATTAAAAAAGCAAATTCAATCATTAATGAAAAGCTTCATAGTAACTATGTTGATGATGCTTATTTGCTTGTCGCTAAATCAAATTACCTAAAATCGAATTTTTTTAATGCTTCCGAATATTTTACCTACCTTTATGATAACTATCCTCTGGAAAAAGATACCCGGCAAGAATCTTTAACTTGGAAGACCAGGGCATTGCTGCAGCTGGATAATATTGCTGAAGCATCTAATGCAATCGATACCGCTTTGAAGCATATTGAAACTTCTGAAAAAACCATGTCAGATGTGTATGCCACCTATGCTCAACTTTTAATCACTACCAACAGGGAAAAAGAAGCAATCCCGGTTTTACAAAAAGCGATTGATGCAAGTAAGTCAAAAAGCAATAGAATAAGATGGAGATATATTCTTGGCCAACTGCAAACAGAGGCTAAACAATATGAAGATGCTTATGAAAATTTCACTGCAGTTGTAAAAAGTAATGCTTCTTTCGACATGGCCTTCAATGCTAACCTTAACAGGATACGAATTGAAGAAGAACAAAATGGCGTTAATTCAGACCGGATCAGTCGACTAAAATCCCTGTTAAAGGACGATAAGAACAAGGACTTTATCGATCAAATCTATTACCATATTGGGAATATTCATTTTGAAAACAACGAAATTTCGGAGGCAATAAAAAATTATAATATATCTGTAAGAAAGAGTACTACTAACCTGGACCAAAAGGGCGTGAGCTATTTAAAACTTGCCGATATTTACTTTGACAATGCAGATTACGTGCAGGCAAAAGCCTATTATGACAGTACTTTAAGTACTCTATCCCCTAAATATCCGGGCTACGAACTAATAAAAAAGAAAGGCAATAACTTAGAACTACTGGCAGCCCGCTACAACACTATTGCCAGAGAAGACACCTTGCAGTCTTTAGCCAAATTGCCGGAAGTCGAAAGAGAAGAACGAATAGGAGAACTAGTACGGCAGCAAACAGAACGTGCTCTTGCATCTAATCAACAAGAGGCCACAAATGGCCTGATTGCTGGCATTGATGGCCCTACAACACCAAAACTAACAGAAGGAAAGTTTTATTTTAATAATTCGACTGCCATAAGTCAGGGGTTTTCTGATTTTAAGCGAAAATGGGGAAACAGACGTCTTGAAGATAATTGGAGACGTGCAGCAAAAACAGCTGCGGAAGCTACGCTTAGCATGTCCGCGGATCCGGACGCTCCTATCGGCGCATCACTGGCTGCCACCAGTACAGGTCAAAGTGCGGATGCCATCCGTCAAAATTATATTAAAAATCTCCCCTTGACAGAGCCCTTACTAAAGCAATCCGAACAAAGAATCGCGGAAGCTTATTACGATATTGCGAACTTTTACAAAGAGGAACTAAAAGATGAAGACATCGCTATTAAAACGTATGAAGAATTATTAAAGCGGATACCGGAAAGCAGTTACAACTTACCTGTTTATTATAATCTTTATAGATTGTATGAACCCATTAATAAAGAAAGATCTAATAACTATAAGAATTTAATTCTTTCAAAACATCCCAATTCACCGTTTGCAAAGGCAATTCAAGACCCGAATTATTCGCGTGAGACGGACGAAAAAGAGATGGCTTTACAAAAGGCCTACAATGCAGTCTTTGATCTTTACACGGATAGGAAATACCAGGATGTTTTAACAGAAATTCAAAAGATCGAACAAACTTATGGCCCTAATACGTTATCGCCTCAGTTAGCCTATCTTAATAGTTTGGCTTTGGGACATACGCAAAAACTAACTCCTTTTGAAAATGTACTTCAGCAGCTAGCAGCTACGTACCCCAATGACCTGTTAATTACTCCGCTAGTAAAACAGCATTTAAATTTTATTAAAATTAATAGAGAGCAGATGATCTCCAGACCTACCGCACTGGTAGACTATGATCCGACCGTCCCATTTTTTGATGAAGAACCAACACAATCGACCCCTCAAGCAAGCGCTGGACAACAAGCACCTGTAGCGGTTGCACCGCCGGCAAGCTCTGAGCAAAAACCAAGGCCCATTTCGAAAGAAGAAAAACCACAAACTTCAGTCCCCCAACAAGCTACGGTTCAACCCAAAGCGGAACAAAGTCCAACAGCAGAAGTGAAGGAAAGTCCTTTCACCTTACCAGGTGCAGCTGACTATTATTTTGTAGTTAATGTTACAGATCCCCGTTATAATTTAAGTTCCTCAAGGTTTGGCATTGGTCAGTTTAACAGATCTAAATACTCAGGATCATCATTAAAGCATCAGCTGCTCGAACCCAACAATGAAAATCAATTAATTTATGTGGGTGTTTTTCAAACATTTGAAGATGTAAAGGCTTATGAAAGCGCAATTTTACCCCTCCTTAAAGACATAATGAAGATTCCTGTTGAACAATATAGTACCTTCGTGATTACAAAAGATGGCCTTGAAAAATTGATAAACAGGGAGGTTATCAATTCATATATTGAGTTTTATAAGAATAGTCATTAACATATGCAGAATAAAAAGACAACAGTTTTAACAAAACAAGAGGTAAACCGCTACACTGTTACTTTTTGGAAAATTGTTATCGGGTGTATATCTTTTGCGATTATCCTTCTTTTTAGCATCGGTCTGGGCATCTTTGGCGCCTTGCCTACATTTAAGGACCTGGAAAATCCTAAAAGCAATCTTTCTTCCGACATCATCTCTGACGACGGTGTCGTTATTGGTAACTACTTTGCCCAAAACCGATCGTCTATAAGATATGACGAAATATCACCCAATGTAATCAATGCGCTCATCGCCACTGAAGATATCCGGTTTTACAGTCATTCGGGTATCGATTTTAAGCGAACTTTTACTATTATCTTTTATAACCTTATCGGGAGACAACAAGGTGCAAGTACCATCACTCAACAACTGGCATTGAATCTGTTTTCGGAAGAGGGCCGCTCGAAAGTATTTCTTAAACGAGTTGTTCAAAAACTTCAGGAATGGATTACTGCTATCAAGCTTGAGAGGCAATATACAAAGGAGGAGATAATCACCATGTACCTCAATACCGTTAATTTTGCTTACAACAGTTACGGTATAAAGTCGGCAGCCCGGACATTTTTCAATACCACTCCTGATAAACTTAGTCCAGAGCAAGCCGCCGTGGTCGTTGGAATGCTGAAGGGTCCCTCACTTTACAATCCTGTCCGCAATCCGGAACGAGCTTTAGCAAGAAGAAATACCGTTTTAGAGAATATGCAAAAAGCAGGGTATTTAACGGCTGCAGATGCTGAGGAGCTTCAGCAAAAACCTCTAATCCTCAAATTTAATCCGGCTGACCATACTGTAGGTTTAGCACCTTATTTCAGAGCTGTGCTGAAAAAAGAAATTCAGGAGATATTTGAAAAGCAGAACATCAAAAAAGCAGATGATACCCCCTATGATTTAGACCGCGATGGTTTAAAAATCTACACGACGCTCGATTCTCGTATGCAGCGTTATGCTGAAGAGGCGCAAAGAGAGTATATCGCCCAATTGCAAAGACAGTTTAACAGATCATGGAGCAGTAGAGATCCTTTTAAGTTTAAAGAAGCCGAGCATTTGCTCGAGCAGGGTATAAAACGCTCGGAAAGATATCAGCAATTACGGGAAGAAGGTCTCACCGAAGGAGATATATTAAAGAACTTTAAAACGCCTACCAAAATGTCAATATATACATGGAAGGGCGACAGAGATACGGTTATGACTCCACTCGACTCTGTAAAGTATTACAAACTGCTATTACGCAACGCGATGATGTCCATGGAGCCGACCGGACCAAATGCAGGATACGTGCGGGCTTGGGTTGGCGGAATTAATTTTGAACATTTTAAATATGATCAGGTTAAAAAAGGAACCCGCCAGGTTGGCTCTACCGCAAAGCCATTTACTTATGCTGTGGCAATTAACGAAGGTTATTCTCCCTGCTACCAGGTGTTGAATGAACCTGTTACTATTGGTGATTGGACCCCACGGGCACACAATCCTCGTCCAGGGTATCTCACGCTTAAAACTGCTCTTGCCCATTCTGAAAACTGGGTCACCGCTTATGTTATGAAACAGGTGGGAGAAACTGCGGTTGGAACCTTAATTAGAAATATGGGAATTCCGGTTAAAACAGCTGATATCGTTCCTTCAATGGCTTTGGGAACTTTTGACGCAAGTGTTTATGACATGGTAGGAGCCTATTCTACTTTTGTTAACCAGGGTGTATGGACCGAGCCCATTTACCTGTTGCGTATCGAAGATAAGAATGGCACTGTTTTATACGAGAAAAAGCCTCAGGTTCGCGAAGTTTTAAATCCGCAGGTGGCCTACGTAATGGTAGATATGTTAAAAGAGGTAGTACGAAGCGGAACCGGCGTTAGATTACGCTATAAGTACAATATGAACAACCCTATAGGCGGTAAAACGGGCACTACACAAAACAACTCTGATGGCTGGTTTATTGGAATTACTCCGCAATTGGTTACAGGTGTGTGGACCGGAGCTGAAGATCGGGCGATCCATTTCAGTTCGACCGATCAGGGGGAGGGAGCAAACTCGGCCCTACCGGTTTTTGCACTGTATATGAAAAAGGTTTATGCAGATCCGAAGTTAAAATATACCAAAGGAGATTTCGAAACTCCGCCCGGCGGTGTCAGTACTGTTTTAAATTGTGATGCATATGCTCCGAAAACCAATGCCGATTCGAGCACCGTTCAACCAACAACAACAACACCGGTAGCTGTTCCGTTAAAAAACTAAAATCGCAGGGTTTGTGTGCGTATGGAAAAATTCGACCATCGGGAAGCTCTTAAAAAAATTCCAAATAAACCCGGTGTATACCAGTATTGGGACGCATCGGGTGAGCTCATTTATATCGGCAAGGCCAAAAACTTAAAAAACAGGGTAACCTCTTATTTTAATAAAGACAATTATCGTATAAATGCAAAAACAAGGGTCCTTGTTAGTAAAATCGCCAAGATTACTTTTACCCTTGTAGATACAGAGATTGATGCCTGGCTTTTAGAAAACAGCCTTATAAAAAAACATCAGCCCCGATATAATGTCCTGCTTAAAGATGATAAAACCTATCCCTGGATTGTCATTAAAAACGAACGTTTTCCGCGTATTTACTGGACAAGAAATATGATTAAAGATGGCTCGAAATATTTGGGGCCGTATGCATCGGTGAGTATGATGCACACAATTCTTGACTTAGTAAAAGAGCTATATCCTTTGCGAACCTGCAATCTTCCTCTAAATACTGAAAATATCTCGGCAGGAAAATTTAAGGTTTGTCTGGAATATCAAATAGGCAATTGCAAAGGGCCCTGCCAGGCTCACCAGGATGAGGAGGATTATAATAAAAGCATAGAAGACATAAAAGACATTCTTTGCGGCAAAACAGGCATCGTCATACGAAAACTTAAATCGCGATTAGAACAGGCTATTGACGAGCTCAATTTTGAAGAAGCACACCGCCTTAAAAAACAGTTCGACCTGCTTGAAAAGTATCAAAGCAAATCGACCATCGTTAATTCTTCCATCTCCGACGTAGACGTTTTCAATATAGCTACAGACGAGAAGCACGCCTTTGTGAACTATTTGAAAGTTATGAATGGCACCGTAATTCAAACGCAAACTCTTGAGATTAAAAAGCGGCTTGATGAAACGGATGAAGAGTTGCTAACCATCGCTATTTCCGAATTCAGGACCCGCTTTGAAAGCACTTCAAAAGAGATTATTATTCCGTTTGAGCTCGAAATAGACGATCCTAAGCTCAAGTTTACAGTGCCCAAACTGGGTGAAAAGAAAAAGCTGCTCGACCTGTCTCAAAAAAATGTCGTTTTTTTCAAACGCGAAAAACTAGATCAGTACGAGAAACTAAACCCGGAGATCAGAACAGAACGTTTGCTTACGCAAATGATGAAAGATCTGCGGCTCAATCAGCTACCAAAACATATAGAGTGTTTCGATAATTCCAACTTCCAGGGTAAATATCCGGTTTCAGCGATTGTAGTATTCAAAGATGCCAAACCGTCTAAAAAAGACTATCGGCATTTCAATGTAAAAACAGTTGAGGGACCAAATGATTTTGCCACAATGGAAGAGGCGGTTTTCCGCCGTTACAGGCGAATGTTGGAAGAGGAAACACCTTTGCCGCAGCTGGTTGTTATCGACGGCGGTAAAGGTCAGCTATCATCGGCCCTAAAAAGTTTGAAACAACTGGGTATAGAAAATCAGCTGACCGTAATAGGAATTGCGAAACGGCTGGAAGAAATTTTTTATCCCGGCGACCAGTACCCAATGTACCTGGATAAGAAATCAGAAACGCTCAAGATCATCCAGCAGTTACGGGATGAGGCACACCGCTTTGGCATTACTTTCCATCGCAACAAACGCGACAAGGGCACCTTGATCACAGAACTCGAGCGAATACCAGGAATCGGCAAAACAACTTCCCAGAAGCTTTTAAAACACTTTAAATCGGTTAAAAATATAAGGGAAGCATCGGAGGAGGAACTAAGAAAAGTTGTAAACACGAAACAAACTACAGCTTTACTCTCCTATTTCGACATTAATAAAAAATCCCCTGCTGAGTTTTAGCAGGGGACTTTCTTCATTTCCGAGATGCTGAATCAGTTCAGAATGATATTTTTTTAATAAGACCACAAATCGTGTTCGTAATCTATCATTTCCTTCTTAATTCTTTCAGCTTCGTAAAGTTTGTCTATCCCTTGAGCGTAATCTTTAATACGTAAATCATCAGGATTTGACTCTTTCACGATATAACTTTCGAACAAGCGCTTCATAAACATGTCATCGAAACTTAAGCCCGTAGCATCATTCGACCTGCTCATCACTTCCTTCGTTACGAATGTATGACGAGCTTCTGGAAAATATATCCAAAAAGCAGGCTGCTCGCCCAGATCTTGTCCAGCAGCTTTAACCTTAATCATTGGAGCGAGACCAATAATTCTGGGCTCAAATATTGAACGTTGTTTATCGAAGATCCAGTCTTCTTTTATTTGAAATTTCACAATGCTATCCGGATTAAATTCGCCGGCAACTTTGGTACCGCTACCGATTGGATCTCCGTTTGCATCATATTTTTGTATCACCACGCTATCCGCAAATTTTGCTTTTGCTTCTTCAGGCTTTAAAACGGTTGTAAATTCATTTTCATCCGGATTTCCACCTATCGGATGAGCATAGGCCGTCATTTCGCCAGATTCAACTGCCTCCATAATTATATCGATAAGCCGCGCTTTTGGTGAAGCATAAATATGGTTCATTTTCTCACGCAAATCCATTTCCCTGTACACACGCTTTTGAAACATCACATCTGCCTCACGAAGATTCGCGTAGGGAGTAACATTTGCCGTTAACAGATTGTCTTTCTTATAATGACCGTCTAATGGCTTCTCCTTCTGGATCGGTTTTGTTGAATTGCCCAGGTTTGCTTCCTGTGCAAAAACACCTGCACCGAATAAAAAGGAGAATAACAACAAAAATATCTTTTTCATAATTACGCTAATTTGCGGTTAATACTATATTACCTATTTGGCGTTTGCTGCCATCAGGACCAACAGCTTCTATATCTTTAAATATAACGGTTGTTCCCGGACTTACCATCTTCATTCCTTTTTCCATCTCTGCGTTTAAGTTAGGGCCCGAGCCTCTAACTTGAAATGCATCTGATCTAGGTTTCGCGATAAGTAATGTAAAGCCGGTCACGTTAAATCTTGCATCAAAATCAAAGCCAACTAATTTAGCAAACAGAGTATTTTGACTTTTAATTGCTACCGAACTCAGTGAACCACCCGACTTACCAGCAAATTGTGGTATCGGATCAGGAATACGTTTTATTCTAAAATCCTGACTTCCTATAGTCTGAGTTTTTCCATTAATCTCTGCAGAAACATTAACTTTTGCAGTACCTGGAGAACTAACTCTCACGGTGTATGTTCCATTCGAACCTGAGATACTTCCCCCGCTCATGCTTACCCGTAAACTTTCCTTCGGGATTCCAGGCGCCGAAACAGCAACAGGATTAGGAACACCAATATAGAAAACATTCATTGCAGTAGGCGATACAACTGCAGATGGCCTGGCTACCTGATATTTCTGCTCAGGAGTTTCATAAAATTTAACCGTACCATCTGTCTGTTTTACTGCAATTTTACCTTTCCATGAAAACATTCCTTCACGGCCTGTTGAAACTGTGTAAGATCCTTTTCCATCTCTTACCGGAACACTTGTTCCATTAATTGAAATAGAAGGGTTTGATTTCGAGTCGTAAGCCGTCAAGAACACTTCTGCGGTATAGGGTTGGCCCTGTATTACATACGATGTTGGAGCCACAGCTACAGCAGAAAACTGATCGAGGTTTACAACTGCCTGATCCATTTTACCGAAAATTCTTTTAACAACTTCTGATTCAGCATTTTTAACATCGGATTGAATCTTGGTTAAAATCGTCATTGCAGCAGTTAAGGGAGTCCCTTCACCAAAGTTATTATCTTCCCAGGTCTTCTTTTCACCGACAGCTTTTTTAGGATCTTTCGCTTCCAAAGAGAATGAAACACCGGCCCGATCCTTTGGATCAAGAAGAGCAAGCAATTTCTCACGTGTTTCGTTGATTTTCTCTTTCAACTTTTCTCCTTTTTTCTGGTTAATCATAATTCCGGTAGAAATGTCTAAGTTAGACCGTTCTACTAAGTCTCCGGTTTCTGGGTCGTAATTATTTCCAGCTTTTACAAACTCTGTTTTAATACCCGCGATATAATCATTTAACTCTTTAGCAACTTTCTGAGCCTCTTTAGCTTTCTCATAAATTGGTTTCGCCCTTGCAGGCTCATCTTTCAATTTAGTGCCCTCAAAAGAAGCAAATAATTGAGATATACTGGTATCAACATTTGTTCTCGAAGTCTCCAAACTATCATTGATAGTTTTGAAAGCATCTAATATTTTATCTGAAACGTTCAATGCAAGCATCGCGAGTAATACCAAATACATGATATTAATCATCTTCTGCCTTGCAGACTCTTTACCTCCAGCCATGCGTTATTTAGATTTTTTTTTAATCAATTAAACAATTAATAATTAAACACGTGGTTGGTTCATTGCCGAAAGCATGTTACCGTACACAGAATTCAAAGAAGAAAGGTTTTTAGCCAAGCGGTTAACTTCTTCTTTAAACTGTTTAGAATCATCCATAGACTCGTTAAAGTTCTGCATGGTTAATGAAAGATTCTGATAGAATTTGTTCATTGATTTTAGATGAGCGCTGGAATCTTGTAACTCAAGTTCATATACTGCATTTAATGCCGACAGGTTTTTAGCAAGACTATTTACCTGATCGTGGTATGCTTTAGAATCGACGTTTGAATTAGCCATCTCCTGAAGATTTGAAGATGCCTTATCAAAAGACACGCTCAAATTGTCAAAACTTGCGCTGGCAGTTTTCACTTTGGCAGTGAATTCATTAGTTGCGGTTGAAGCGTCGGCCACATTAGATATGGTTGCCACCTTATCGCCAAAAGTTCTTAAACCAGTTCCAAGGCTCTCGATTAATTCCGGACCAATTTTAGCATCCTCAAGCATTTTATCCAGAGCAGCTGTTGATGAAGAAGATGATGATACTGAAGCAACAGGACGAGCACTTGATTTTGGAAGTTCGCCATCGAAGTCTTCACTCAATTCCGGATAAACTTTATGCCATGCCGGATCCTTTGGTGGAGCGAAGAATCCTGTTAAGAAAAACAAGAATGCCTCAACGCCAAGTCCGGCGCCGATCATATAATTTCCCCATATACCTCCTAAGTGAAGGATTTTAAACAATGCACCAATGATTACCACGCTTGCACCCCATGAAATTGCTGTGTGAAGTGGTTCTAATTTGAAAGATGATTTACCAGCCATAAAAAGTTTGAGAAAGTAATTAGAATGTAGATTTAAAGTGTGTTATTATTTTGTTTTTGTTTAGTTTTTATCTCTTATATCTCGTCCTTGATACTTGGTTACACAACGGAAACCAATATAAGATTTTGCAGTATCCTGATATTCGAAACTTCTTGTAGAATTCTGAAGAAAGTAACCGATATCTTTCCATGATCCACCACGTACAGATTTGCGTTTCAATACTGCCGGATCATTTGCTTTTGCTTCATAATTAAATGTTGGATTCAAATCATGAGTAAATGTATTTGCTGACTCATCATAAGCTGAAGCAGTCCATTCGGCTACATTACCAGCCATGTTGTACAAACCATAATCGTTAGGGAAGTACGATTTAACATTTACCGTAAATGCCCCTCCGTCATCAATATAATTACCGCGACCTGGTTTAAAGTTGGCCATTAAACACCCTTTTGCATTTCTTATGTACGGGCCTCCCCATGGGTAATCGTTCCCAATTCTACCACCTCTGGCAGCGTACTCAAATTCGGCTTCCGTAGGTAACATATAATCCGAACGAATATATTCAGGCATCTTTTTGCTAGCAGCATATGTTGCATACAAACGAGTACGCCAAACGGTAAATGCGCGAGCCTGACGCCAGGTTACTCCCACTACCGGGTAGTTTTTAAATGCCGGATGAGAAAAGTATCCTTGTGTTAAGGGTTCGTTCTGAGCATACGCAAAATCAGATAACCATACCAGGGTGTCAGGATAAATGGCTACTGTATCACGTAGAATATTATCAGATCTTGTTCTGGTTTTATCGCCGCGATAATTTGCTGCTTCGCGGAACTTCATGATTTCTAAATTATATTTAAGAAGGCGAACATCGATCTCATTCCGATCGAATACTCTGTCTTCTCCCTGATAATACATGGCCTGTAATTTAGATGCATTGGCAGCACTTCCTTTTTTATTACTCCATATAGTACCCGCCTTTTTCCAATCGATATACTGCTGTCCGCCTGCATTCGCTGCCGCTCCCTTTTTCGGCTTTATGAAATATTTTGGATCCTGAAGATAATCTTTAATGGCGATCGAGTCTCTTACCCAATTTACAAACTGACGATATTCGCTGTTTGTAATCTCAGTCTCATCCATATAAAACGCCTGAACAGTCACCTGTTTGTTTTGTGCTATCTGCGCGAAAGTTATGTCCTGATCTGTTTGGCCCATTACAAAGGAACCGGCGGGGATGTAAACCATTCCCAGGGGTATAGTTTTTGTAGGCACTTTTTTTGTACGAACTCCTACCAGTTCACCACCAGATCCCCTTCCGCATCCGCTTGAGAGAGCCGTTACAATTGCGAGAGCGATAAAGTAAATTTTTTTCATTGTATTTAAAGGCATAGCTTTTAAACTTTCGAAGTTATTTTATAATAAACTTATTTATTAAAAATTATTATCCAAACAGTAAACTTATGAAAATTTTCATGGTTAATTATAATAACTCATAAACTTTCAGATGCCTTGTTACGAATAACACAGGTGAAATGTTACTGATAATAGAAGTTTTTTTGAAGGAAGATCAGATTTATTTGTTTACCTGCTTAATATATTGCTCAATTGCCATGGTCATACTAGGGGCAACCGGCGTTGGCGCGGGGATATCAACTATTAGGTTTCGGTCAGCAATTGCCTTCTGAGTAGTCACACCAAAGGCAGCAATGCGAGTATCATTTTGCTCAAATGTGGGGAAGTTTTTATACAGCGATTGAACACTGGAAGGGCTGAAAAATACGATCACGTCGTAAAAAACATTGGCAAGATCTGAAAGATCGCTGCAAACGGTTCTGAATAAAACGGCCTGGGTAAAAGTATATCCATTTTCTTGTAAAAATTTCTGGGTTTCCTCAGCGGAAACATCAGAACAAGGATAAAGAAATTGCTCGGCGGTGTGTTTTTTTAGCACTTCAGCTAGATCACTTGCTGTTTGTTTTCCGAAAAATATTTTTCGTTTTCTATATTGAATATACTTTTGAAGGTACAAAGCGATGGTTTCCGACAAACAAAAGTATTTCATTTCTGAAGGCACTTCGTAACGCATCTCTTCGCATACACGAAAAAAATGGTCGACCGCATTCTTACTTGTGAAAATTACGGCAGTAAAATCAGCAAAATTAATCTTGTCTTTTCTGAAATCTTTAGCAGGAACTCCTTCTACATGTATAAATGATCTGAAATCTACCTTTACATTGAACTTTTTAGCGAGCTCGTAATACGGGGACTTGTCGTTCTCTGGCTTGGGCAATGTAACCAGGATACTCTTTACCTTTTTCTTTCTTGCATCTGTTGATACCATACTTTTCTAGAACCTAAGAGCTTTTATTAGAATTAATAATGGGCAAATTTCGAGGGCACAAAGATAGAAAATAAAATATATTATCGGAAACCTGTAGTTTGATAAAATATTTGTGGCGGCCCTTAGATACTGAAAGAAGAAAATTGCTCCTATTAAAATCAGCGACATGTAAATGTAAAGAGGAGCAAACCGTGCCGGGGTGAGACAAAACGCAATTACTATCGGCAGAAACAATAATGCGGCATTAAAGTAGCTTAAAATTAATATCGAAATATATTCTTTTACGATCTTTCCAACGCCTAGCAAAAATCCGAGTATTCGCAGAAGGATGATCTTAGCAGTGAATAAAGCTATGACAATGATCGAAAGGTGTATAAATAAATTAAAACCGGTATAACCGTACGACAACTGAAAGTACTTGCCACATTGATAAAGATACATTCCGATAGTAAAACCAAATAGCAGGTATAGAAAAATAAAAGGCCAGGAATTGAAGAACTTCTCCTCTTTGTTTATTTGACCCAAGACCCGGTTGCTATAAAACGCCTGAATAATTGCAGACAACTCTTTAGAAAATGCATTTTTTAACACTGCAAAAGAGAATAACAGCACAAAAACAAATGCGATAATCCACAGTTCGCCCCTGGGGCGGGGTCGCCCCTTATCGTATCGCTCAATTTTCTTGGGAAATTTACCTGCCCATTCCTGAAAATTTGTATTTTTTATTGAGTAAAGCTCTATTAAACTGTCGAGAAATTGGTTTGGCCGGGTTGGATCTGGACGTTTTATCCATACCATGGCTAATGAATCGCCGACGGCTTTTAAAGAATCCTTTACATGCTGAATCGAATCTTTTTTAGCCTGAAACCTTGCCAGATAGGCTGAATCCCGGGGCGCAACCCTATTGTACCTCGGTTTGGATAAGATTGAAGATGCCCCCGAAACAGTGTCTGTTTGTGCCAAAACAGCCAAACTGCATGTTAATAATCCCAAAAAAAGTAGAAAATTTTTCCCAAACATTAATTCAATCAATATTTCCGGTGAAGATTGAGTGCAAATTACCTGAATATAATCTTGTTTTCCTAAGGCTTTAAACTCATTTACTCCGCCGAAGATCAAAAAACGTCTCCTTATCGATTTTTCGTATGTTTTCACCTAAATCCTCACCACCTCTTCGGGCTTTAATGACCAAAGCTCCATGGTTAGACCGCTTGCATTCTTGCATTAGTAAACATTTTTTTCCACCATCATTTTTTTATCACCAGAAGTTATATCAACAATGGCGTATCGCGGAACTTTCACAATTTCCAATTCATCTAAAATATCCACCAGATTTTTGAAGTTCGCGTTCTCACCGGGTTTAATCAGGATCATTAAACTTTTTCCGGATCTCTTCAGTACTTCCTTCATTTGATTCTGAAAATCGGATCTGATTTTGGAAGAAGTACTAATTTGAACAAACTCGGGCTTATCACAAGTACCGAGGTACCACAAAATTTGATCTCTGGCACCTAAACAAACGGTCATTGCTCTGTTTTCGGAGATAGGGAAAGCTCCTTCATCAACGGGCATAGCAACAGGCATTGCCGAAGGTTTAGAAAGGGAAGTTGTGAGCATAAAAAAGGTGATTAGTAAAAATGCCAAATCAACCATAGCCGTCAGATCGACTTTGGGCAATGGCTTTAAGCTGCTTTTATTTTTTCCGCTGTTGCTGATGGATTGGTTTAGTTCGGCCATGATCTTTTGCTTTAAGTATATCTGATAGATGTTTGCATCCGTATAAATCCATAAGTATATAAAGATTGTTTTATTTAAAACCCTCCTCTTTGAAAACGGTTATTAAATCGAAGCCCAAGAAAAACACCATGGAGAAATTTGAAATTCAAGCGCTGCTACACGACGGCTCGTTTGTGGATTATGAAGTCCAAACAGAACGCCATTCTGACAAATACGAGGTTTTCAAAGATGGAAAACCTATCGCTTCATTTAGAGCCAAAAAAGATGGCGGCTGGGAAATAGAAAACAATCAGGCACAAATTGATGAAGACTTGCAGCACCGCATTACTCTGCAATTAAACGGATATAGAATATCATAGTTATTACTTAATTCGTTCGGCAGTTATTCGGGTGGCATCCTGTTCCATTGTTTCAAAAACCAGTTTATTTTCGGATATTTCTTTTATAAGAAATGGAAACTCCCGGGTTGTACCTCCTTCAAGAACTTCTTTATAACGAATCATATTGTCTTCCATTCTGAACGTTCCATACGATAAGCGTTTGCCACCCCATATAATCACCAGATCATTTGATTTTGAAAACTGGATGGAAGGACTTTGCGCTTTCACTTCTTCATCAGGCATTATATAGGGAGGATGCTGGTTTGGATTCTCCACTTTGACATATTTCCATTCGCCGTACAACTGTTCCGGCTTTACGGATCTTGCACATGAAATGAATAGCAACAGAATAACTATAGTAAAAAAAGGCAGGGCACGTTTCATGAAATATTTTTTAATTAAGTGTCGGTTGACTTGTAGCCTAACACACAGGAAGCCCTAAAGCTAATTTATTAATAGCTGAAGCCATTCGATCTACTGTTATTTCTTCTGAATTTACTGAGTAGATCCAATCCAGGTACTCCTTCTTTGTATCTTGGGGAAGTGATTCGAAATTCTTTAATGCTTCCGGCTCATCTTGCAAACAAAGCATAAAGTCGTCCGGAACCGGCAAAACGGGTTCAAGAGAGTACAAAACAACATTTACCCAATCGCCTGCATTCTTTTTTATTGCTTTGCGGATTTCGGCTTTAACAGCGATGAACAATCTGCCTTTACCCATTGGCATTAGGTGAAGCTGCTTCACTTCATATTCATCAATATAGCCCCGCACTTTTTGCATTCCAAAATGCTTCTTTTTTCCCGGAGGGAGTTCCGGAATACGGGCAAATGTCCAGCCTCCCTTGCCAGGAAAGCGTTCTAACAATATGCTTTGATTTACCAATGGTTCTTCTTCCATCTTTAGCTAACCGGCAATTGCATTTTCTTTAAACTCCTCTTAAAACCTCTAAGGGAGGCCTGTTTAAAATACCGCGGCTATTTATCAACCCAATAATAACAGTTAAAGCAGATATTAAAAAGAATAAAAGAAATAATGGACCTGCTTGCGGACTAAAGGATGTTTTAAACGTATAAACCGCAAGTGCCCAGCTTGCAGCTAATGAAATCAAAATTCCAGTAGCCGCTGCAAATGCTCCCAGGAAAAAATATTCTAAAGCAGTTATTATTAAGATCTGGCTTTTACGACCGCCTAAAGTGCGTAACAATACGCTTTCCTGAATTCGTTGATATTTACTTATAAGAACCGAAGCGATTAAAACAATTAAGCCTGTTAGAATACTGAAAGCTGCCATAAACTGAATGATAAAACCTATTTTTTTAAAAATATCATCCAATACACTCAGCACGAGAGCTAAATCAATTACAGATATATTCGGAAAACTTTGAACAATATCTTTCTGAAAGCTGGCAGAAGCTTCACTATCGGGTACACGAGTCATTAACACATGAAACTGTGGAGCATCTTCTAAAACACCTTTAGGAAACACCAATCTGAAATTGGTTTGAATACGATTCCAGTCTACTTCCCTAAAACTGCTAACTACTGTTGGAATAATTGCTCCCTGCACATTGAATGTGAGTGTATCTCCGACGTCTACATGAATTTGCCGGGCATACCGCTCTTCCAGAGACACATTTATTAAACCTTCTGGTGTTATATTTCCGATCCATTTTCCTTTGGTAATACGCTCTGAAGCACTAAGAGTATCCCGGTAGGTAGCTCTTAGCTCTGAGTTGAAAGCTCGACGAGAAACTTTTAGCGTGCTGTCTTTTTTAATATCGGCTGCTGTATATCCATTTACTTCCTCAATCCGCATGGTTACGATCGGCACTTCGCTGATTACAGGCAAGCCATGTTCTTTTGTAAGGTTGGCAACTTTGTCTTTTTGTTTGGTTTGAATATCAAACAAAACCATGTTTGGCTGATCTCCACTTGCAGACACTGTTACCCTGGTCATCAGAATATTCTGAACTAAAAAAAGTGTGCTGATAAACGCGGTTCCTAAACCGATTGAAACAATGAGAATAAGTGTTTGATTGTGAGGTCTGAATAAATTGGCTAAACCCTGACGCCATAAATAACTCCATGAAGCAGGAAAGAACTTGCGCACAAGCCAGATTAAGGAGGCTGCAGTTGCGGTTAGAACCATGAAAGCGGCAATAACTCCGCCTGTAAAAAAGAATGCCTCGCGCCAGCTCTTCAACTGTAAATAGGAAAAGCATATTACAAAAGTTAATATCAAAAGATAAACAAGCCACTTAAGGGGATCTTTAAAGAGACTCGTTTCGTGATAAGTAATGCGCAGGGTATTTAGAGGAGAAATATTCCGGACAGAAACCAAGGGTAACAGAGCAAATAAAATTGAAATTATTATCCCTAAAAGGAGTCCTTGTAAAATTGCGGACCAAGAAACGACACCCGATATTTCGACTGGCAATATGTCTTTTAAAACCCAGGGCAAGACCTGCTGAACCACGGTGCCTAAAATTGCACCGATTACAGAGCCAATGAAACCGATTCCGACTATTTGGATAAGATAAATTAGAAAGGCCTGAGATGCCTTTACTCCCATACACCTAAGTATTGCAATTGTGGGCAGTTTTTCGCGAATATAGATGTGTATGGCACTGGCAACTCCAATACAACCCAGTAATAGTGCCACAAAACCAACAAGAGATAGAAAGCGGGTAAGGTCTTCGAATGATCTGCCCGTGTCGCGCTTCTGACCTTCTACGGTTTGATAATCAAGGTTTTCTTTTTCTAAACGAGGTTCGATACGTTTAATCAGCTTTTCGGCTGCACTGGCATCCTTAAACTTGTAGAAATATTGACTATTAATTCTGCTGCCTTTTTTTGACAGCCCCGTGGGCTCAAGGTATTTGAAAGGCATGTATACCACTGGTGCCACCGATGCTGAAATACCTGTTTGACCGGGCGCTTTCTGCAGAATGCCGATAATCTCAAAAGTAACTTCGCCAATTTTAAGAGAATCGCCGACAGATGCGTTAAACTGCAGCATCAGGGTTTTATCAACAATAACTGCTTGTGAATCTCTGAACTCTTTTGCTGCGCGAGCTGGAATAGTTTCCAAGCTGCCATAATATGGAAAATCTCCTTCCAGGGCTTTCACCTGAACTAAACGTGTCCCCTGGCTTTTGGGAAAATAAACCATTGATGCGAAACTTCGCTGTTGAGCGCGCTCATCGCCGATTGAATCCAGAAATTTTTCTGTTAGGGCAGAAACAGGTTTGTTACTGGAGATTGAAAGATCAGCACCCAAGAGGCCGGCTGCTTGCGCATCAATGTCTTTCTTTAAATTATCCCCAAACGAATAGATAGCAACCAAGGCAGCAATGCCTAAAATAATGGAAGAAATAAACAGAAATAAACGAGAACGGCTTCGCCGGCTGTCTCGCCAGGCCATTTTAAACAGCCATCCAATTTTAACCGGCATTTTATTGTTAATATCGACCATTGCCCTGCGTTAGATCGTCTGCTATTATAACTCCGCCCTTAATCCGAATAATCCGCTGAGTTTTTGATGCCAATTCCATATCGTGAGTTACCAGGACAAGGGTAGTTCCTGCTTCTGTGTTTAAATCGAAAATTAGCTTCACAACCTTTTCACTTGTTTCTGCGTCTAAATTTCCGGTAGGCTCATCTGCGAATAAAATCTTTGGACTATTTGAAAATGCCCTCGCCAGCGATACACGCTGCTGCTCGCCACCAGATAGTTGGGATGGATAATGGTGACTACGATCTGATAAGCCAACCTTGTCAAGTAATTCTAAAGCCCGGGGCTTAATATTTTTTTCGCCACGCAATTCCAAGGGAACCATTACATTTTCTAGTGCGGTTAGTGTTGGAAGCAGCTGAAAGTTTTGGAAAATAAATCCAACATATTGATTACGCAGCAGTGCCCGTTTATCTTCGCTGAGCTGATCAATCCGTATGCTGTTTAGTTCTACAGAGCCGGTTGATGAACGGTCCAAACCGGCGCATAAGCCCAACAAGGTAGTTTTACCACTACCAGACGGACCAACGATAGAAATTGTAGAACCCGCCTCGACAGAAAAATTTATGTTTTCTAAAACCGTTAAACTGCGACCTGCGCTTAAGTATGTTTTACTAAGATTTTGAATATTCAGAATTTTGTCCACATTCGTAAGTTATAATGCTAAAACAACAGCACAAAAGTTTGACTGAAATTCTTTTAAATTATTACATAAGCGAAGCAATTTAGCTTAAACATGCAGTGATATCATGTTTGATAATTTCAAAAAATCAGGTTTTAATAAAAAAGGCTGAGGTATAAACGTTATCATGTAAATAAAGCAGGGAAAATGAAGCATATATTTTGGACATTTTTAATCGCTATAGTTATGATGGGTTGCAGCAATGAAAATCAGGGAGAAAGCAACAATGATAAAAAAAGCAGCTCAGAAACGGTGAAAAGGAAAACCATACTGTTTTTTGGAAACAGCTTAACCGCTGGGTACGGGCTTGAGGACCCTGAAGAAGCTTTTCCCGCCGTTATTCAGCAAAAAATCGACTCATTAAATTTGCCTTATAAAGTAATCAATGCGGGATTAAGCGGAGAAACCACATCTGGCGGTGTGAATCGCATAAACTGGCTCTTAAAACAGCAAATTGATATTTTTGTATTGGAACTAGGGGCTAATGACGGCTTGCGCGGTCTTAAAGTATCGCAAACAAAACGGAACCTGCAGTCCATATTAGATACCGTTGCAGCCAGGTACCCGAACGCCAAGCGAATTTTATTAGGGATGGAAGTTCCACCAAATATGGGAAGTAAATATGTATCGGATTTCCGGGTGATTTTCCGCCAGATTGCTGAAGAAAATAAGATTCCTTTTGTGCCTTTTATGCTGGAAGGTGTTGCGGGAAATGCTGAATTGAATTTACGGGATGGGATTCATCCAACAGGTGAAGGCTATAAAATTGTAGCCGAGAATGTTTGGGAAGTTTTGAAAAAAGAATTGTAATTCAAGTTTTAATGGAAGAGATCTTTAGAAAACAGATCTCTTCCAGCTTCGATGTAACCTTTATTTAGTCGATTCAGCGTACTCATCAACTGTCAACCCCAAAACCTCGGTTGTCAAGGCTCGAACGTCATCAAGCAATGGAGTATCCTTTGCAAGAGATTTTCCATAAGATCGAATCATTAACTTTAACTTATTTTGCCATTCTTCAGTTTCTACACGTTCTTTAAAACATACATTCAGTAAGTTCAACATAATTGATACAGCGGTTGAGGCGCCAGGAGAAGCACCTAACAACGCCGCAATTGAGCCATCTTTAGCACTCACCACTTCGGTTCCAAACTCGAGTATGCCGCCTTCTACCGGATCGTTTTTAATAACCTGGACACGCTGGCCGGCAATTTCAAGTTCCCAGTCTTCGAGCTTGGCGAGCGGCACGAATTCCTGTAAAGCTTCCAGGCGATCTTCTGGTGATTGGCGCACCTGATCTATTAAATATTTGGTGAGAGGCATATTCTTTATACCTGCGGCCAGCATCGGAACAATATTGGTAATTTTAATAGATAAAGGCAAATCGAGAACTGAGCCGTTTTTCAGAAACTTGGTCGTAAACCCGGCATATGGACCAAATAACAGCTCTCGCTTTCCCTTAATAAGCCTGGTATCCAGATGCGGAACAGACATCGGGGGCGAACCTACCGGAGCCTTTCCATACACCTTAGCATAATGTTTTTCGACAATTTCGGGATTGGTGCATCTCAACCACTGGCCGCTTACCGGAAAGCCTCCAAAGCCTTTAGCCTCGGGGATGTCGGATTTTAACAACAAGGGCAAAGACCCTCCTCCGGCGCCTATGAAAACGAAGTTCGCTTTAACTTTTCGTTTTTCTCCGTTTTCTAATTCCTTCACCTTAACGTTCCAGCAAGAATCTTTTTGCTTCAAATCGCGAACCTCGTGATTGAAATTCAACGTTACACCCGGTAAGGTTTTCAAATAATTAAACATACAGCGAGTCAGGGTCCCAAAATTTACATCGGTACCAATATCCATACGTGTAGCAGCCAATTTTCCAGAGCCATCGCGGCCCTGCATAATCAGCGGCATCCATTCTCGTAATGTATTTTCATTATCAGAATACTCCATGCCTTGAAAAAGATGGCAGCTTTGCAAAGCTTCATAACGCTTTTTCAAATAATTTACATTTTTACTTCCCCAAACAAAACTGACGTGAGGAATCTGCTTTATCCAGCTTTCAGGAAGTCTGACTCTATTATTTTGAACGAGGTATGCCCAAAATTGCTTCGAAACCTCAAATGACTCTGCGATTTTTACAGCTTTATCAATATTTATCGAACCATCCTCAAGCTCGGGAGTATAATTTAATTCGCAAAAAGCAGAATGTCCGGTTCCCGCATTATTCCATGCATCCGAGCTTTCTGCCGCGGCATTATCCATCCGCTCAAAAATCTCTATTGTTAGTTCAGGGTCAAGTTCTTTCAATAAAACGCCCAGCGTGGCACTCATTATCCCGGCACCAATCAATACTACATCGGTGTTTTTCTTCTTCTTAACTTTATCTTTCTTTGTCATACTTTCGATGTGTTTAGCCGAAGCTATAATGAATAATAAAAATTTGGACTAAGTGTTTTTAGCGCGTGAAATTCGGTTGACAAAGTGACGATTTTATCCCAAACCTCGTCTAAATCGTTCGCGAAGCACATAAACCACCCTCCAAAATTAAGGCGCAAAAGTACGGATGATAAAAGCCACCTGGAAAGGAATAGCAAATTTTTATTTAAAAAATCAGAGATTTTTATGTTTAAATACTCTGTCTAAAAAGTTAAGGGTATACTGAACGCTTGGCTGAAACCAGGGATTAAAAAGCCAGAAAGGATGCGGAGCGTCTTCAAAAGTATGGACCTCAGAATATATATGAAACGAATTGAGTTTATTAATTAAATCATCTCGCCCTGCATGCATTCTACTTACCGAACTATTGATGAATAATATTGGGGGAGTTTTACTGCTTACGTGATTTAAAGGCGCAGCTTCATGCCATAAATCAGGCCGTTCTGTTTTGGAAAAGCCAAACCAATAAGTGGCTGCCGATTTTCCTTTGCTGTCATTCCCCTCGCCAGATTCGGGATGTATAAACGCCAAGGTTCCGTCGACATCTACAATGGCCTGAATATTACTTGAATAATTTTGATATCCGCCGACACCTTCAAATTTTGCGTCGCCATTCGTGGTCCCCAGCAAGGCCGCTAATTGTCCGCCTGCGGAGCATCCCCAGGTGGCAATTTTAGAAGTATCAATTTTATATTTACGGGCGTTAGCACGCATCCACCTCACCGCTGTTTTTAAATCCTGAACTGCAGCAGGATACGTTGCTTCAGTTGAAAGACGATATTCTGCCGATACAGCCACATAGCCATTATCGGCTAATAATTTAGCTGTTGGTGTATTGTGTGAACGATCACCCGAGCGCCAGCCGCCGCCATGAATCATTAAAACGGCCGGATTCTTTTGTTTAGACTTTTTCGGATAAAATATATCCAGCACTAGCTTTCGGGTTCCTATTGTACTGTAAACTATATCTTTTTTAATTTTTACTCCTTTTGGAGTTGGAGGACTTGCAATACTAATATTGGGATATGTTTTTTTCGTTTTTATAAAGGTGCTGTAAACCGCAAAGGAGGTATCGCGTTCTGTTTTTTGCTGTGCTTTCAGCGTAAGCGAAAAAAAAGCGAAAAGAACCGACAGTGAAATGAATTTATGCATGCACAAAAATAGCTTGTTTATAAATACAAAGAAGATTAACAATGGCCAGAAAGCTCTCTTATTTTTCAGCATTGGATTCATCATCCTGGATTTTTTGCTGTTCAATCTGAGTGAGTATCCTCCCTTTTTTCAAATCGGTGCGTATAAGTGCATATAAACTCATATAAAGATTTGCTATCCAAACCATCGAAAAGCCTGATATTAAATAGCCGCGCCAGTCTGAAAAAAGGAAATGAAACTTTGTTACTATGAGGAAGAATGCTACGACATAGTGACTAAAGCAGTATTCGCAAGTAAACAAATAAAAGAATTTTCTCTTAAGTGCACTTCTGCAGTCTTGAGAGCGACGGAGGCAGTATTCCCGCGGTTCTCTAAATACTTCCTCATGCGTAACTGTCCAGGCAATACAGGCCACCGGAATTGAGAGCATAAACAACCATGTTATTTGAATTGATAATTCCATTTTTAACATAGACAACAAGGCTTATATTATTGTTTTAACATCTAATTCCATCTAACCAGGAAAAGGCACCTATACCAAGCATCTCAAATCTAACAAATACCTAACAAAAGTTTATTTTTTTCCTATCCTGGAACATGTTAGCTTTTAAGCTGTTGTATCAAAAACAACTAATCTCCCCTTTCATGATAGCATCTGTACTCCTCATTTATTTTATATGTCAAGACAAGTAAAGATCATCCTAAGAATTATAGGAATTGCTCTGGGAATACTGATTATACTTTGGCTTGGACTTGCAGCCTATATTACTTACAATAAAAAAGCTTTTTTAAAAGCAGTTTCAACACAGCTAAATAATAACATCAATGGTAAACTTACCATTGGAAGCATGGATGCTGCCCTTCTGCATGGCTTTCCCGGAATCTCAGTTAAGTTGCACAATGTATTATTAAAAGACAGTCTGTTTGAGCAACACGGTCATAATCTATTAAAGGCAGAGGAGGTTTTTGTGTCCTTTAACGTCCTTTCCTTAATCGGAAAAACTCCCGAAATTAAGAAACTACGTATCAATAACGGGGAAATTTATCTTTTTACAGACAGCCTTGGATTGAGTAACAATACCGCTTTGGCGAGGGGAAACAGCCATGATGAAGGAAGCAAAAAAAAGAATATAAAGCGCGTCGAATTAGAAAATGTACTATTTATTCAGGAAAATCAACAAAGAAAAAAGCTTTTCAACTTTCAGATCCATTCACTTATTGCCAAATTTGATTATGATAAAACAGGTTGGAAAGCTAATTTCAACACAAAGACCAAGGTTAATTCGCTCGTATTTAATCAATCGAGGGGTAGCTTTATAAAAAACCAGCTATTTCGCGCGAACCTTAATATGAACTATGCTCTTGAATCAGGCATACTTTCGATCCCAGTACAAGATGTAACGATTGGTAAAGAAAGACTTAAAATTGGGGGCAGGTTCAGATCTACAGAAAAGGCATCGGACTTTAAACTCACTATTATTGCGCCTCAAATAAAATTTAAAGACGTTATTGTCTTGTTGACAGAGAATATATCTTCTAAGCTAAAAAGATATAATCTCAAAGATCCGTTTTTTGTAAAGGCAATAATCCAGGGAGGTTTTAAAAAACGAGGAGATCCTAAGATCCAGGTATCCTGGAAAGTTGAAAAGAATGACTTGACCATTTTGGGAGAAAAGATTCGAAATTCCAGTTTCACCGGATATTTTGAAAATGAGTTCAAAAAGGGTCAGGGATTTAACGACAGGAATTCGATGATTGGTTTTGCAAACCTCAAAGGCACCTATTACGCAATACCTTTTAAAGCAGACACTGTGAGCGTGCTTAATTTAACCAACCCGGTGTTGGAAGGGCGGTTTGAATCAGAGTTTGCACTTGAAAAACTAAATAGCTTATCGGGGTCGGAAAGCTTCCACTTTCATCATGGAAGAGCCCGGCTTAACATATTGTACAGGGCGCCTTACAACAAAAGCAACAGCATCCAACCTTATATAAATGGCACTTTACAACTTAGTAACGCCACATTAAATTATCAACCAAGAAATATAACATTTTCCGGGATCAGCGGACTATTTTTATTTAAGGGGCAGGATCTATTTCTTAAAAATCTTCGGGCAAAAAGCCAAAACAGCACTTTTTCGATGGAGGGCTCGCTTTTAAATTTCTTAAGCCTGTATTATACCAACCCGAGACGAATTGAATTAGACTGGCATGTAAAGAGCCCTCAAATTAACCTGAGCGAGTTTCTCGTATTTCTTAGCCGAAGAAAAACAATCCGAAAAAAGAGGGCAAGCAACAGTTCTTCAGCCCGGATATTTAATCAATTAGATCAGGTTCTCGAACAAGCAAATGTCCATTTAGATCTCGAGGCCGGCAAACTCATTTACCGGAATTTCGAAGCCAGAAATTTGCATTCGAGTATTTTATTGAAACAATCGGGCATTGATCTTCAGGATGTGAGTTTTAATCATGCAGACGGAAAATTGCAGGTTAAAGGAAACATTGATCAATCGGGGCCAATTAATCGCTTCAACGTTAACACAAAGATCATCAATGTAAATCTTCCAAAGCTGTTTCATGCTTTCGAAAACTTTGGACAGGATGCCATCGCATATCAAAATCTACGGGGCGTTTTCAATTCAAGAACCTCGGTTTCCGGACTTATGAAAGAAAACGGGCAAATAGTGCCAAAATCAATTAATGGTTCTGTGAATTTCGATATTAAAAACGGCGCTCTTCTAAACTTTGAACCAATGCAGAAAATAGGCGCTTTTGCTTTCCCCAATCGTGATTTTTCAAACATCACCTTCACCAATCTGAAGAATACTCTGGATATAAAAGGCAACAAGATTACTATCCACCCGATGTATATTCAGTCTAGCGTGCTCAATTTATATATTGAAGGAGTTTATGGCATGCCTGTTGGATCCGACATAGTACTGAGAATTCCGATTCGTAATCCGAAAAGAGACATTGGCCTCTCAGATAGCTTAAAAAGAGAACGGTTTGACAACGGTATTGTGATAAACTTAAGAGGTCAGGATGATGAAAACGGAAATGTAAAATTTAAGCTCGGCAAAAAGGATGAGGAGAAGGACCAGGAAAAAGAAGTGAAAGCAAAAGAAAAACAAGAAAAAGCATTAAAAAAACAGGAAAGGAAAGAACAGAGAAATCTGCGCTAATCTGCCAAAATGCTGATCTTTACGAAATTTTCTGGCGAAAAAATCAACAATTAACGCGTTAAGCAAATCCCCGATTTTCTATCCTTTTTATACAGGTCCATCTTTGAAACAGAATAGAAAAACAGCAATAAAGCCAGGGCTACAAGTATAGAATGTATCGATTTCATCTGAAATTAAGTTTGTCGATATAAAATTAATGCTGCGTCCAATCCTGAACAATCATAAATAGGTAAACCGGACCAAGAACTCGGTTAGTCTATCCTTTGAGACGGTACACAAATATTTAAAAACCAGAAAACAGTCCCTTACTTACGGGGTTATTCTTTAAAACATCATAAGAAACTATGGAAAATTCAATAATTAACAAGCTCTCGGATACTTTAAACAGTTCGGTTCTTCAGGAAAATATAAATGGAAATGTTGGCAAGTCAGAACGTATTGTCTCAATTGGTAGTGGGGCGTTCATCACCCTGAAAGGTATCACGAATATTTTCTCCCATCCGTATTTAGCATTAACGGAACTAGGCTTAGGCGGCGTGCTCCTTTATAGAGGTCTAACCGGATATTGTCCGATAAAAGAGAAAATGGAAAATATGGCTCGTGAAGATGCACCTTTAACTTCACCAACAGTACCGGTTACTGCTATGCCAACAGAATCGTATTAGTGATTAAGCTCCCGGTAACGGGAGTTTAAATTTTACATAACATCTCTCCGACCCTGTTAAATAGGGCAACAATCGATCAAACACCTTATTTCTCATCTTTGCGGCTAATTTTAAGTAACTGAGTATAATCACTTATTCGCTGTTTTTCCTTAATATGTATTTCAAGTAGCTTTTTAAACTGACATGCCTAATGGTTAGCGGAATTTTCATTTGATAGACTGTGATTTTGAGCGTATTCTCGGTTTAGTTTTTGCAGTAAGTAGTACAATAAAGATCTTATGATGTGTACGCTATCTGCTTTTGTATTTACAAGTTCTGTTTTAATTTCGTTTAGCTGTTCCCAAAGCTTTTAAACGAAATTTTGTCGATCTGCATTAGCAAAGGATAAACCAATTGATAAAAATAGAAGAGACGATATGTAAATAGTTTATCAGCAAAAAAATCATTCAGGAAGTCTTCTTGAAAAGCGAGAACCTTAAAATCTAAGTTTGTTCTATTTAAGTTCCACTTTCTTTTTTGAAAGGGTGATATAAAAACAACAGAATTGTCTTTAATAGTAATGTTTTGGTGATTTAGTACGATTGATCCCTTACCCGTTTTGAAAAAGATAATTTCAAAAAAGTCTGTATTAAATATTTCATTGCTTAAGTAGTTTTCTTTGATTTCTTCTGATGGTAATACATTTAACAGGAAATTAACTCCGCAATCTGTCTTATGAAATTTGATTGTTCAATTGGGTGTTCTTTATTAGCTTGCAGCCAAGTTTTTCGCGGTAAGCAATTTAATTTAAGTTTTCTAAGCCAAATTCAGCAAGTTTGTCAACAATGGGCAAGGTGTTCAGTCCAAGTTTGGTCAAACTGTATTCAACTCTTGGTGGTATTTCTGGGAATGATTTTTTAGAAATGAATTTATGTTCTACTAAAAAATTTAACTCTTGAATTAGCATTTTTTCGCTAATACCTGGGATGGTTCTTTTGAGTTCCCCATATCTTAATACTCTTTCATTTATTTGAAATAATATTAGCAATCTCCATTTACCACTCAGTATATATAGTGACTTCCTTACCGGGCAATTTTCGTCCGATTGTAAGATAATTTTCTGATTTTTTTCCATTGATATTCAGTGTTTCTAACTATTTAGTAAGTACCCAACTTTCAGGTACGTACTTGTACAAAGGTAAGGTTCACAATACTTTTGTGAAAATAACTTTTAAATGAAACAGTATGTCACAGGTAGAAACAAACAAGAAAATCGCTATTACAGCTTATCAAAGAATTTTTGGTGATTTAGACGTCACTGGGGTAGATGAATATATGAGTAAGGATTTCTTACAACATAATCCGACAACAGCCGACGGTCCGGAAGGAGTAAAGGCTCTTGTTCAAATGCTTATCTCACAAGGTGTACCAAAACAAAAAATAGCGTTCAAACACGTTGTTGCAGATGGTGATATTGTTTTCCTTCATTCTCGTTATGAAATGGCCGGAAAGGAATGGAGATTCATAGACATTTATCGTGTCGAAAAAGAAAAATTAGCCGAGCACTGGGACGCTATGATGCAGATGCCTGATAGTCGTGGTAATAATAATCCGATGTTCTAATAGTAATATTTATCCATTAAATAATTAAAAACATGACAGCAAAAGAAGTAGTAGAGTCCTATTCAATAGCTCTTTCGAAAGGAGATATTCCTGCAGCATTTTCGTATTTCGGCCCCGATGCAAAATGGCATCAACCGGGAAACAATAAATTTTCTGGAACAAAGACAGGGCTCGATGCTATTGGCAAAATGCTTGGCGATATGATGGGTGCAACACAAGGTTCATTAGTTATCAAACCTGCGGGTGCAATGATGGTTAATGGAAATTTTGTTTCTTGCCCTGTTCGTTTTAGTGCGAAGACCGGTGACAAATCGATAGACATGAATGGTAACGATTTGTATGAAGTGGTAGGTGGAAAAATAGTTCAAGTATGGCTTTTTTCTGAAGATCAGCCTGCTGAAGATGAGTTTTGGAAATAACATTTAGTCACAATCACCAGAGGATGGGTCAGGGAGCAAATTGCTCCCTTGATTAATCAAAAGCTGCGGTTGAAACTAATGATTAAAAAAAAGTATCTCCGATTGTCACCCGGTTTTAAACTATAGTTGTTTGTATAGGTATAAACCCGGATGGACAGGACTAACCAAAATTTTCAGATTGCTGATTTAATCAGTAAATTATTGAAAGGAGATATCACCGAAGCAGAGGATTTGTATCTTCAAAAGTGGGTGAATGAGCACCCTGAGAATCGGACGTTTTTTAAGAAGTTTGTTGATAGTACTTACCTGGAAAACCAACAAAATACTTTTAGGGCGATTGATTCAAATCAGGCATGGAACAAGCTTTATCGAAGAATTTATAAAACTCCCGAATCTCGGCCTCTTTATCCCGGTATATTAAAATATGCAGCCATTCTTATCCCTGTTCTTATAACTTTTGGTCTTTTGTTTTATTTGTCAGATGAGGAAAAAGGAGAAACGGAAAAGAAATCGGTTCAGTCAGCCCGCACTAATGACATTAAGCCGGGAAGTAAACGTGCGATACTGACCTTAAGCAACGGTGAGAGTGTTGTACTTGATTCAGGCGTTCGCAGGAACATTGATGAAGACAATGGCACTTTTATAAATAATAATAATGATATCCTGTCTTATAATACAAGTAACCATTCACAAACCGGAAAAATAGATTTTTTTAATACTGTTTTGATTCCGGCCGGTGGGGAATATAGATTAATACTTGCTGATGGTACAAAAGTATGGATGAATTCAAAATCCGAATTACGTTATCCAATAGAGTTTAACGGCACAGAACGTAAAGTCTATTTAAAGGGTGAGGCCTATTTTGAAGTGGCTAAAAATGCATCCATGCCATTTATCGTTAAGACTGACAAAGCCGAAGTGAAGGTTTTAGGTACACACTTTAATGTCTCAGCTTACACTGATGATGAAACAAAGGCTACATTAATTGAAGGCGTTGTTAAAGTAAAAGGTGTAAAAGGTGCTGCTGTTTTAAGACCAGGCGAGCAAGCAGTAATAAGTAATTCGCAATTTAAAGTGCGGGATGACTTCGATGCAGAAGGGGAAATAGCCTGGAAAAATGGACTTTTTAATTTTAAGGATGCTGGAATCGAGGAAATTATGCGAAATGCAGCCCGTTGGTATGATATAGAGGTTAAGTATGTGGGTGACATTCCCACAACAGAACTTAGTGGTAGAATGTCCAGAAATGTTAATCTTTCCGGATTGATAAAAATACTGGAGTTTGAGGGAATAAAATTCCGAATTGAAGGAAGAAAAGTAACCGTTATCAATTAATGCCGGGTGAACTCGGATAAGGACCCAGTTGAGTTGCATTAACAAATACTATAATTAATCATTTAAACCAAAATCATGAAGAAAGAGATACGAAAGCCCATTTAAACGGTGTGCCCGATAATATAATGTAGAAACAGTTGTCATTATTATCTACATTATTATTATAAAAAACCGGGAAGTGCTCTAACACTTTCCCGGCAAATATCTGGGTACCAATCATCAGAAGTAAGAATTTATAAACTAACGTTTTAACCCAAATTAAGCAAAATTATGAAATTAAAGTGGAACTGCGCACTAGCGGTCTGGCCCGGCGTATCCAAAATTTTAATGGTTATGAAACTCATCGTCGTTTTTATGGTTTTGGCTCTTGCCCAGGTAAGTGCTAAAACATATAGTCAAAACGTAACTCTTCATCAAAAAAATACGACTCTTAAAAAAGTTTTAATATTAATAGAAAAGCAAACCGGCTATCAGTTTCTATATGATAACAAGCTTGATGGCATTAAAACAAGGACATTAAATATCGATGTAGACAATCAATCGATTGATAAGGTACTTGACCAATGCTTTTCAAATCTTCCTATTAGCTATATAATAGTTCAGAAAACAGTTGCTCTTAAAAGAAAAGGCATTGAGCAAAACGCTGAAAGATCAATAAAATCCAGCGAAGTTCATAAAGTTAAAGGAATCGTAACGGATGATAAAGGCAATGTTCTTCCAGGAGTGAGTATTAAGGTTGAAGCCACTAATGTCGGTACTGTTACTAACTCTAAGGGCGAGTATGAACTTAATGTGGAGGAAGGTGCTACTTTATTGTTTTCTTACATCGGCTTTGCTTCACAAAAAATTTCTGTAAGCGGAAAAAGCAGAATTGATGTGGTTATGCAGATTGATGAAATAGCCAGCAAGTTGCAGGAAGTGGTTGTAGTTGGATATGGAACACAAAAGAAAGTTAATTTAACGGGTTCTGTTTCCAGTATATCTGCGGATGAACTGGAAAGCAGGCCCATAACACAAGCATCTCAGGCACTGGCAGGTTTGGCTACGGGTGTTACAGTTTCACAAGGTTCTGGTCGTCCTGGCAATGATGGGGCTGCAATTACGATTCGGGGACTAGGCTCCTTTGGTGCCGGAACTGAAGCCTTGGTATTAGTTGATGGTTTAGCTTCATCAATCAATGATGTTGACCCCAATAATATAAAGAGTATCTCGGTATTAAAAGATGCCGCCTCAGCATCTATTTATGGAACCCGGGCTGCAAACGGGGTAATACTAATTGAAACCAAACGCGGGCAAGCCGGGAAACTCCAGATTAACTACAATAACTATGCAGGATGGCAAAAAGTTACTGAGTTGCCGCAATTCCTTGAATCAGGTGAATATGCTGAATTAAGAGGAGGTTATACCGCCGAGCAGATAGCCCTGTATAAATCAGGTTCCGATCCTGATAACTATCCCAATGTACCTCATCTTAAAAAATTGCTGAACTCCGGTTCGGGATTTCAAACCAATCATAGCCTTAGTTTTATGGGCGGTAATGAAAATAATTCATATCTCTTTTCTCTGGGGTATCTGAAACAGGACGGTATTGTAGCCGAAAATACGTACGATAAGTATAATTTTCTATTAAATTATGATAGCAAACTTAAAAAGAACCTGAGCCTTAAATTTAATTTGAACGGATTTAGCGCCGGTACCAACGAACCCCGTCATTCCAGTGGAGATATGACAAATATGATAGCTTTCGCTGTTCGGGAACCTGCAATATTCGCAGGTGCAAAATCTGACGGAACCTATGGATATCAGGATAATTTTAGTCCGGAGGCATGGTTGGCAAGCGAATCATTTATAAATAGAAAGAATAAGAATTTTTTAGGAGGAGTCGAACTCTCGTGGGAAATAGTCAAGGGCTTGAGTTTAAGTGGAAAAGGAGGGTATAAATATTTTAATTATACAGATAATGACTTTATTTCGGAAGTTGTTTTTGATAAAAATAAAACAGTTGGTCCTAATCGCTTGGCTATAAATACGGGGGACAATTCCTTACTTACTTTGCAGTCTTTGCTTCAATATTCAAAAGCAATAAAGCAACATAGTTTTAATGTTTTGGCAGGATATTCCCAGGAAGAATATCAGCAAGACTGGATGTCTGCCTCACGGGATAGATTTGCTAATAATTCGTTATACGAATTGAATGCGGGTGCAGCAAGCAATATGCAATCGTCTGGTTCTGGAACGGAATGGGCCTTGAGATCTTATTTTGGCCGGGTAAATTATTCCTTTGCCGGAAAATATCTTTTGGAAGCAAATGCCCGGTATGACGGAACTTCCCGTTTTCCAAAAAAAGGCAGATGGGGATTTTTTCCTTCAGTTTCTGCAGGATGGCGGATATCAGAAGAATCCTTTATTAAAGATAACTTAAGCTGGATTGACAACCTTAAGCTTCGTGCCTCATGGGGTCAATTAGGAAACCAGAACATTTCTGATTACCCATATCAAAACGTATTAGCTTTAGGTCAGAACTATACCTTTGGAGGAACACTTGCACCGGGGGCAAAGGTAAACAGATTGGCTAACGCAGATGTTACCTGGGAAACGACACAAATTACGGACATCGGTTTAGATTTAGGTATTTTAAATGGAAAACTAGATGTAACGTTGGATTTTTTCGACAAAACTACATCTGATATTCTTTATCCTGTATCTGTTTCAAGTGTGTTGGGTTTGGCTACATCTGATGTAAATGCCGGGGAGGTAAAGAATACAGGATTTGAACTTATGTTCAATTATAAAACCTCTATAGGTAAACTAAATATTGGGCTGGCACCTAATTTTTCATACATTAAAAACAGGGTAACCAAACTTGCGGATGGTAAAATGCGAGATATTGGTAAGGGACTTTTTGTCGGTGAGTCGTTGCGTCCTATTTATGGTTATGTGGCAGATGGACTGTTTGTTGATGCTGCGGACGTAGCAAGTTATCCTACTCAGCCTATTGCTGGCCAGCCAGGAGTTATTCGTTTTAAAGATATCAGCGGACCTGATGGAGTTCCGGATGGTAAGGTGGATGCTACTTACGATAGAAAAGTACTAGCCTCAACATTTCCTAAATATTCTTATGGTGCTACTGTGAATGCTGACTATAAAGGATTTGATTTTTCATTGTTGCTGCAAGGGCTAGCTGGATTGAAAAAGCAAATGGGAAATTATCAGGCCTTCGCATTTTATAACGGCGGAAATATACAGAGATGGCAGGCTGATAATGCCTGGACAGAAGCGAATCCTAACCCCAATGCCTTATATCCTAAACTAACAAGCCTGGGTTTGGGAAGTCAAAATGTTCAAACGTCAACATTCTGGAACAGAAACGCGAGTTTCCTAAGGGTTAAGAATGTCCAGGTGGGTTATACCATCCCCAAAAGTGCTATCCAGAAACTCAGCATAAGCCAATTGAGGCTTTTCTTCGGCGGACAAAACCTCTTTTCGGCGAATCATTTTTATACCGGCTGGGATCCTGAAATGAGCCAAGGTGGAGGCGACCAACGGGGTGGCGATAATACTCCATTCTATCCAATCACAAGCATCTATACGTTTGGGATGAATGTTAAATTTTAAAGCTTAACGAACATTTTGAGAATAATTAAAATGATACTTCGAGGAACCCTCCGCTCAAAACGGAGACGTAAAGAGCAGGGGAAGACTCATTGTCATTTATTAAAATAAAATTCTAATGAAACCATCATGAGCATCCCGTCATAAACCGAGATGAATATGCTCATGATAGCTTCATAGCCATTAAAAAAAATATTCAAATGAAAAAGAGATATATCAATTCACGATTACCCAAAATATGGATTATTTTGGCTTTGCTGGCAACGTTTAGTTTTGGCTGTAAAAAGGATTTTTTTGATAAACAACCTTTAGCTGAAGCTTCTGACGCAACTTTCTGGAAAACAGAAGGAGATGCTCAACTGGCACTTGTAGGATGTTATCACACAGGAGCTGGTTGGAAGGGTGAGGATTTTTGGACACCCAGATCCCTCTTATATCTTGACCTTATGGCAGGAAATGGTTCGGAAAAAGAGCTCATTCCTGATCATGTAACCGATGGAACGTTAAACTCTGCATATTGGGTAACCGGGGCATACTGGCAAAATTCCTATCAGAAAATAACTACCTGCAATAACTTCCTGGATCATGTAGGTAATATAAATATGGATGCCTCAAAAAAGGCCGTTATGATTGCGGAAGTTCGTACGCTGAGGGCTTATGAATATTTTAACCTGGCCCTATATTTTGGTGATGTCCCTTTAGTACAGCATGTACTTACAATTGCGGAAGCAAACAGCGTAAGCCGTACTCCGAAGGCGGATGTTTGGGCGTTTGTAGAAAAGGAGTTAAAAGAAAGCTATCCTGTTCTCCCGTCATCCCGGCCTAATAGTGAAAATGGCCGGATCACATCTGCCGCTACTTTAGCAATATTGGGACGCTTGCAAATGGCCCAGAAAAAATGGAGTGAAGCTGCTACAAGCTATAAAACAATCATAGAGTATAATCACTATGCTATTGATCCTAAGTTTAGAGAATTATTCTTTGAGGCTAATGAATTAAGTAAAGAGTTTATCCTGACTTCACAATATCAAAAAGATGTTTATGGACATGTTCTTCTTACTTATATGCTACCGGAAACATGGGGAGGCTGGCATCAGTTTTCGCCTTATAACGAATTAGTTAAAGATTTTGAATGTACAGACGGCAAAACAATCGATCTTTCGCCCTTATACAATCCGGCAGATCCGTACAATAATCGCGATCCAAGATTGGATGCTACCATCATGATTTCCGACCGGACTTCTTATAGAGGAAAAACGTATATATCCCGACCAGGAACCTCTTCTCCAGATAGGAAAGATAGGTACCCGGTATGGAGCGGATACTGTATCATGAAATTTCTGGAAGATGATCCTACACAAAATCAGTGGAGTTACGGCGGTAATTTTTCAATAATCCGTTACGCGGAAGTTCTTTTAAGTTATCTGGAATCGAAATTAGAGTCGGGTGCAGCGATTGATCAGACATTGCTTAATGAAACAATCAATAAGGTGCGTGGTCGCGCAGCGGTAAACATGCCTATGGTAACTACTACAGATCCTGTTGAATTAAGAAAGATTATAAGAAGGGAACGCAGAGTTGAGTTTGCCTTTGAAGGTCTGAGATATTATGACATTCTTCGTTGGGGAATTGCTGCAACGGAACTTAACCGTCAATTTACGGGAATGAAATTGACGAATAGTCCTGCAACTTACACAGCCTTCCCTGTGGATAGCGAAGGCTACTTTATTATGGGCAACAGAAGAAACTTTAAGGCAGGTATAAACGAATTATGGCCTATCCCACAATCAGAACGGGATATTAATAAGAATTTAACGCAAAATTTTGGTTATTAGTTTTATAAATAATAAGCCTGGCTGATTATATACATAACTATCAAAAAATAATGGGATGACTGATGTAGAAATATGCGGTCTCCCATTATTTATATGAGAAAATTGATTTATGGGATATAACAAGCGTCGTTAATTTCATCGTTTACTTATTGCAATTACACAATTAATAGTACAAGAAAGTATTTTAAGAACCAATAGCTTGAATAGTGGCGAAATTCATCGCAAACTATCTGATGCTGCAAAAGAAGCCAATATGGTCCTTTCGAGTTTATTTTTCCAGGACACTAGCGTGACCCGGATTACCGAACAAAAATGAATGGGGCTTTTGTGAACTATCTAACAGAACTCCTTAAACTTTAAGTCAAGAATCAGTTCTATGAGCCGAAGGATTTTAAAACACTCTTTTTCATTATTACACGTTGACCATGTTAAACTAGACAATAAATGGAATTATTCCAACGTAATTAGTCCTTATTATCGCTTATACCTGATAGATGAAGGCGAAGGATTTATATCACACCTGGAAAGCACAATAAAGCTTGAAGCGGGTTATATATATCTTATCCCCAGCTTTACTTTATGTAATCTGCACTGTTCCAGTTTTTTAAGCCAATACTTTGTACAGTTTTTTGAAGACTCGTCAGACGGTATCTCCTTATTCTATAATAACCGAACACCGATGAAATTAAAGGCCAGTTCACTGGATGTTGAAAACTTTAAGAGATTGCTTACTATCAACCCAGGCAGGGGTATTAACCGGTCTTACAATCCCAGAGTTTATGAGAAAAATACTTATTATAAGGAATACCAAGAGCTAAATAACATGCAAAGCATGTCTTCCTTTATGGAAAGCCAGGGTATTATTTTGCAATTAACATCAAGATTCCTCACCCCAGAAACTTTTAAGCAAAATAAACTCTGCTCAATTTCTTCAAAAATTTTAGATGCAATTAGTTACATTCAGCTTAATCTTCAACAGAATCTTACTGTTGCTTTCTTGGCAGAAAGGGCGAACCAGCATCCTGACTATTTCTCGAGACTATTTTGTCAATACACAGGTGATCGGCCTTTATCTTATATCAATGACAAGCGTATTGAAAGGGCACAGTACCTAATCACAACAACCAATATGCATTACAGCGATATAGCAAAAGAAGTAGGCTTTGAGCACCTGCCTTATTTTTCGAAAATTTTTAAAAAGCTGATAGGTATGACACCAAGTGAGTATAAAAGAAAAAACCAGAATATTAATACCGTTTAAAGAATTTGCCCTTAAAACACGTTAAAGACCGTTTTACCAATTGGTTTTCTCTTATCTATCATACTATTTTAAATACTCAATTCTGCTTCTCTTCGAATAATCCTTAGCTATTGCGCATCATTTCTGTTACTGCGGGAATGTATCTAAATTGCCGAAAATCTTCGGCTTTAATTAAAAAGGAGACTACTTCTTCAAAGTAGCCTCCTTACAAAATATCCTCATTTTAACGAATGTGTAGTGCTTACGGATTATGCTAATCCTTAAAAAGCCTTACTTTACTTATCCTAAGACTGGTATTTCTATTCGTCGACATCGTAGCAACAAATCCCAGCGCGACCTCTTTTCGTTCTGTTAACACAAAAGAGACAGTTATATCCTTGCCGTTGAGAGAATTATTTGTCAGCCTATAAGAGCCTAAAGAGCCGGAAATAGCATTAACATCGGGCAGTGAACTTCCCGAGGCAACGCTTGCATATGTCGCCTCACAGGTTCCGTTTATACTCGAAACGGTGCTCACAAAACGGTAAGAACCCGGATCCAAAATCAAAGTCTGAAAAATCTTTCCGTTGTTGATTGCAGCATTACTTCCCCAATATTCAAAAGAAAGGAAGCCAGCGCCGGCTGTATTGTTATTGTCGAAGCCACCCAGCCCAGACTGGTTTTTTACAGGATCTGTAGTTATCCAATCTTGTAAAATCCCCCATCTTACCGGAACATTTACGCTCTTAAAGGGTGAACCAGCATTCTTCAAAGCTATCTCATTAATAGCTTGCAATTTGCTGGCAGAATAGAATGTATCTATAGCATTGCTATCAGGTAAAAAAATAGTTCGATAGCTTAAAGGGGCCATATAGTCATAATCCGATAACAGAGTTGTATTACCTTGACTAGGTATCTTAATTTTCCTGGCAAGTCCCGATTTATTTAGATAGCTTAACTCTACTCCGATAGAACTACTTTCTGAACTAAGCCAACCTATTGAGGTTGAACCATCTTGTTCCAAACGCAACATTTTTAACACGCGGCTAAGCAATACATTTTCATAAACATTGCCATAAACGGAGCCTGACACCAGAGATGTAATTGAAGAATTGCCATCTGCATCAAAATTGACCAACTCGAAATTATAGTTGCCTTCTTCCAAATTGGGAACTATTACAGAAAGCACCCTTGCACCAGAAACGTTAGTATTTACAGGAACATCTAAATATTTAGTCCGGTTATTCCAATATATCTTTGTTTTGACGATTTTAGGATCTGCAATTAATCTCCAGCTCAACTTTACCCTATTCCTGCCCGGGTAAATCTTTACAGAATCTGCTTTTGGTGTATAGAGTATTTCTTTACCATCAGTAAATTTCTTGTATTCGTCCATCTTAGAACAGCTTGAAAAAAAAGCTGCCAGTAAAATGGCTATATATACATATTTCAAAGTTTTCATTCGAATTAATTTGTCTTTAAGTGGCAATCAAGTACATACTTGATAGTTTTTCATTGAGTTATTTGTTTAAATAGAAAGAAAGGATTGAATTTCATTTTTACAACTACTGATCGTTACCATAAAAATTCATCTCCGAAATATGTGCAGCCAGTCCTCCGGCTCCAACCCAGGATTCCAAAATTTTCACTCGTATATATCGCACTTTTGGTGCATCCAGTGGAACCGTAAATTCTTCTCCCCTACCGGCAGCCTGTACATCTTCATTCGTATTAGACCCTGAAGGCGACCCTGAAGGCTTAACAGAGGTGCAGGATTTAAGCATTACCCAATTATCCCAACTTCCATTTGAGGGCGGATTAGTTGAACCCCAAATTTCATATCTCTTAGGATTACCGTGATTGTAGATCCATACTCCTTGCCTCTGCCAAAGTGTAAAACGACTTAATTTTGCGGTAACACCTAAATCAAACGTAATCTGCATTGGCATGCCAACATCTGCTGAATGCCACATGTTACCTTCAGCGGTGATCCTGCCATCCCACATTCCAGGCATTGACAGCCCCCATCCAGTTGGCGCATCAGTGGGCAATGACACGGTTCTGAATTTGGTTCTGTCCAATAACTTTTCATAAATAGGGATTAATGTTTTCTTCAATGTGTCAGTCCGGTTATTCCACCGGTCCCTGATATATACCCCAAAAACAGTTTCTTTCGATTCAAAACCGCGTGATGCAAAATCTACGTTTTTCTGCTTGGTGTAATATGTTTCTTTAAGGCTCATATTGCCAATGGAATCTTTAAAGCAAATAACGACAGCAATTTCGGCCTCTGTGGGATTGTCAAATCTTATATTAATGCCACCAAAATCTTCTGCTATACGCATGCTTTTGTAAATCCCAAAAATTGGGGGCTCTAAAGGCTTTACCTTGACAACTATAGGTGCCGATCTATTTTCACTTCGATCTACAGCATACAGGTTGATATTATACACCGAGGTATCAGCAAATCCATTAACAATTAACGAACTTGTATAAGATGAGGCTTTGTTCTGTATTAACTTTCCATACTTGTTTGTATACTCGGCAACAACGTATAAAAGGTCCTTATCTGGTGGTAAAGAATAAGATATTTTAACCGCTCCTGCCTGGCTTTCAACCACCGGGTTTGCAATAGTACCTGGAGCAGACTTGTCGCTTTCAATAGCCTTCAGCTCATCTTCTTTGCAATTGCTGAATGCAATGGAAATTAGTATGAACAAAACAAAAATTACATTTCTTTTCATTTCTTTAAGTGTTAAATTACCATCCTGGGTTTTGAAGTATGTTCGGATTAACGATAATATCCTGCTCCCTTATTGGCCAGAAATAGTCTCTGGGGGCGGTGAACTTCTGGCTATAAAGTAATTTTGGTCTGTAGTAAGCAGCTTCCTCAGCCTGCTCTATATCCCAGCCTGCTACCGGGGCATTCAAGGCAGCCGAAGCTTCTTTCCATCTGCGCAGATCCCAAAAACGCTGACCTTCAAATGCCAGTTCGATCGCTCTTTCCCGATGAATAATTTCTCTCAGGCCGTCTTTAGTAGTAAATTTTGTGGGATTTGTAGAAAAGTTTGTCCATGAATTTTCCACTGTTGGAAGACCAGATCTGGTTCGAACTTTATTGAGATATTCCAACGCCTCCGCATAAGGCCTGCCTGATTCATTCAATGCCTCAGCATATAACAAGTATAAATCAGCGAGGCGAATCATAGGCCAGGGGTAGAGTTCTGTAGTGTATGACTGTCCATCCTGAATCACAAACTTCCAGTTAACAAGTTTTTTTGTAAAGTAGCCGGTCACTGAGTATCCAAAAGCTGATTTTCTGGACTGCGCCTGTCCCAATTTTGCTTTTACGTCCCAGTTCCGGTTTTGCATATACCATATAGATCCATCAAATGCCATGTCTGCATAAAACCGTGGCTCCCTGTTAAAATGTAGATATGCAGTAGTATAGCCATTTAGAATATAGTTTTTATCATTCCCTTCTGCCTTTTTAAGGCTGTACCTTTCTGCATAATCCCAATCTTTATCCTCAGTGATAGGCACACCGTTTTCAGTGTAAAACAGTTCGGCCATTTTCAAGGTGGGAGCCAGTTGTCCCAGCGCAGATTCATTAGTGGTTCTGCCCGGATCAAGCCGTGGCATTGCCTGTGTCTGAATTCTACCCAGCTGCGAGCTGCTATATCCCCATATCACTTCAGAGTTCCATGGTTCGTTCACGCTATTGCGGATAGTCATTTCTTTTTTGAGAGTATCCGTAATGTTTACCAGGCTGCTGTTGAATTCATAAAGTTTTATTCCAGCCGTTTCACATTCTATAATCGCTTCCTTGCAGGCCTTTGCAGCCTGTACCCATTTTTCAGCATCGTACTGTGTGTTGAAAAGCTGCGAGCCGTTTGCATTTTTCAACTGACCGAAATCTGAATTTCCATTAAATAAAGGACTGGCAGCCATAATCAGGGTTTTGGCTTTGAGAGACAGGGCAGCGGGCTTAGTTGCATGCCCGAGCTCTGAAGAACGGTTGGCTATTTTTGACGGAAGATTGGTAGCTGCGGAATCTAACAGTGCCACTATATAATTAACCACCTTATCAACTGGGTCCCGTCTAACCCTTACTTCTTCTGTTGAAGCCGAAATAGGAATATTTTTTTCAATAACAGGTATCGGGCCATACATCCTGAGAAGATAAAAATGATAGTATGCCTTTAAAAACTGTACCTCTCCAATCCATCTTGTTTTCATTACCGGATCAAGGTCAACCACTTTATCGATATTGTCGAGAAAAATATTACAGTCGCGTAATGCCCTGAACAATGGTCGTCCTCCACGGGCTCCATCCCAGTAATTTAAAAAAGGATCAACGATGTTTTGGTTTCCTCTTGCAATTTGTTGCGGCTCTACCGGAAGACGGCTTAGTGAGGTAATAGGCCAGTATGTCCAAAATTCGTCTCCAGCCAAAAGAGCCGGGTTAACATAGATGTCACTCTCATTCGGAAGATACGAGTAACAGGTGAACAAGAATTTTTCTGCCTCTATGCGGTTGGTAAAAGCATTGTCAATGGTTGCCACATTATCTGGCACCACATCTAAAAAGTCGTTCTTACAAGATGACATGATAGCCATGAGCAGAACCAGAAGTTGTATTTTGATTTTTCGAATTGTCATGTAATTATTATTTGATTTGGATTCTGTAAAACATTCCTTTACAGGGGGTTAATTTCTCTGATTTTAGAAGCCAATCTGTACTCCCATATTAAACACTTTTTGAACCGGATACCCCAGGCCATCGCCACCCATTTCTATGTCCCAAAGTTTAAATCCACTTAGTGTAGCGAGATTAATTCCGCTCACATACAGCCTGGCATTATTTCCATGCCATCTGCTAACAAGCTTTTTTGGTAGTGAATAGCCAAGCTCTACAGTTTTAAGCCTCAAGAAGGCTCCGTTGCGCATAAACCAGGAATTGCTTTGTGCATTGTTGGTATTGATGGTATTGCTTAACCTGGGCCATAAAGCATAAAGATTGCGGTTTTCTTCCGACCAGTAGTTGTCGGCATACGCTTGCAGCATCGCGGTACTGTTAACAAAGGGCGCCGTCGAATTAGCATCTATCCAAAAAGAAGAACGAGCAGAACCCTGACAAAAAGCTGAAATATCAAAATTCTTGATTCCGTAAGAAAAACCAAATCCGTAGATAATTTCAGGAACGGTAGGAAGTCCCAATGGGACCTGATCTAGGTTTGTTATCTGGCCATCTCCATTTACATCCCTGTATTTAATATCTCCACCTCTGTATTCTCCAAAATTTTGTTTGGGAGAATTGGCTACTTCGTCCTCGTCAACGAAAAGTCTCTCAGCAATTAAGCCATAAACCTGATTCAGGGAGTTTCCAGGGTGCAGCTTATATTTCTCATTGTATTCAGGCTCTTCATATTTCAGAAATTCACTGTGTGCAAAGGTGAAATTGCCATGAATTTTCAACCATGAAGAATTTGCAAAGTTTCTGGTGTAATCTGAAGAGATATCAATTCCCTCCGCTTTGGCTTCTCCAACATTGGCTCTAACGTTTGCAGACAAGCCCATTGTGGTAGGGATGGCAGCCCTGTCCATTAAAATATTTTTCCGGTGTTCAGTAAAATAGTCGACTTGTAGCTCCAACGAGTTAAATAGGTTAAGCTCTATGCCTGCATTAAATTTCTTTGCTTTTTCCCAGGTAATATTAATATTATCATATCGGTTAACGGTAACGCCGCTTTTCGAATAGTTAAAATTTTCGCCAAAAACGAATCCCTTGTTCCAGTCGTTCATGTTCACTTCCGAAAGGTAAAAGAAGCGGTCATCTGCACTTCCAATGGCATCGTTTCCAACCAGCCCATAAGTAGCTTTCAACTTTAATTTGCCGATTGTGTGCTTTAAGCCATCCCAGAACTTTTCGTTAGAAACATACCAGCCCAAGCCAGCAGCTGGGAACAAGCCATACCGTTGGGATTTGTAAAAGCGCTCAGAGCCGTTGTATCCGAAATTTAATTCCGCCAGGTATCGGTTATCGAAGCCATAAGTAAACCTACCAGAGACTCCCTGGTTGCGGTAAGGAAGTGACTTTTGGAGGGTGCCCTGGTTAGCAAGCAACTGTGCTCGCCTCTGGTATACTAACAAACCTGAAACATCGTGTCGTTTAGCAAAGGTTTTGTTGTAATTAACAGCCGCTTCCATGTAAGTGGTAGTGGTGATATCCTTGGAGCCTTCGTTGAAATTTAAATACTCTGTTGCGGACCCTTCATTTAGTAAGTTTAAAGCATAGTTGTCTGTTTGATTATTAGCTCCGGATGCGGCATAAAAAAAAGGATTATAATTCCTGGTAACATCGAAATAAGCATAGCGCGAGGTGTTGAACATTCCGCGTGCCGAAAGCCCCGGTGTAATAAATGAAAAGTTCTGTTTAAGCTCGAACTGCGCATTCATTGTGGAGCGCGAATAATCCTTATATCCCTTCACCATATCGGCGTAAGGGTTGATATAGTTAGGAGAAAGATTACTACCCGAACCTGAGTTACCAAACAAAATATGGTTAACTCTTGGCATAACTGAAGCCGGATAAAAAGCTGGAAATAATACCGGATTTGAGCGTACAATCTTGTTATAAACTCCCTTTCCACCATCGATCGGACCATTGTAATCATCAAAGGAGCCGGACAGTCTGACAATGCCTTCTGTAGTATTCGATAAATTAACATTAACGTTCGACCTGAGCTGATAAGATTTAAGGTTGATATTCGTATTAAAGTTATTCCGCTTGTCTATTCTCAGATTCCCGTTGTCATCATTTATAGTTCCGGCGATATAGTACCTGGCAATTTTGCCTCCACCGTTCGCACTGAAATTAAAGCGCTGATTTGTAGTATTGTTCCTTATTAACATGTCCATCCAGTTTACTGCCGGATAAAGCATTGAATTACTGCCTGCTATTGTCTGGTCTATCTTATTTTGCGAATAAGGCAACAAGCCCAAGGGATTGCGCGTTAAAACCGACTCGTTTTCCAATAACATATACTGAACCGGGTCAACAAAATCAATATTCCTGATATTGGAAGAAACTGAGTTTTCATATCTGACGGATATTTTTGCTGAACCCTCAACACCAGCTTTAGTGGTTATCAATATTACACCGTTTGCTCCCCTTGCCCCGTAAAGGGAAGTTGCAGTTGCATCTTTCATAATTGAAAAACTGCTGATATCATCAGGCTGCATCCGGGCCAGGTCGGTCGAAGTAACTTCAATACCATCAATTAAAATAAGGGGGTCTTTTTTGTATCCGAATGTGGTTACTCCCCTGATGAAAAAAGAGGCATTGTCTTGCCCTGGCTCGCCACTTCTTTGGTAAGCAATTACACCTGCCAGTTTACCAGCCAATGCAGTTGTAAGGTTACTAGAAGCTACTTTTAACTCTTTAGGGTTAATAGTTTCAATAGAGCTCACCATACTGGACTTTTTCTGGGTACCAAAAGCAACAATTGCCACTTCATTTAACTGGTTTGATACAGGTTCCATTATTGCATTTATAGTGCTCTCGCCTGCTATCTTAACCTCCATTGGCTTGTAGCCTACCATGGTAAAAATCAGAGTACCATTAGCCGGGGCCTTCATAGTATAAAAACCCTTGTCATTGGTAGTGGTGCCAACATTAGGGTTATTTTTTAAAACGACAGATACTCCCGGTAGGATGCCATCTTTGTCTCTAACAACTCCTTTAATAGTAATATCTTCAATAAGATAGTGATTAATTGTCTTGCTACCCTCTGCGTTTGACAGGCTATAACAGCCGATTACTAACAGAAAGGGTAATACAAAGTATTTCAGAAATTTTACTAAATTCCTTAACAGAGTTAACTGCAAATAATATCTGCCGTTACTCTTTAATAACGAAAATGTCATAGATTTACATTGGTTTTTTGAATGAGTATTGCTTATTTGAAGCCGAGGCCAGAATATTCATTTTGAAGGGTGAGTTTCTGGCCTTTAAAGCCCAGGCTGCAAGGGCTGCGTAATTACGTTGGGTAAAGTTGTAGCATGGTCTAATTTGTTAGTTTCTAGTTTAGGTTACTCTGAGCAAGTAAAGGCGGCTCAATTATTTTTCTAAAATTAGACACTCATCTCTCCAAAGAATTGCCTTAAATAGACTTTTTTGTATACAAAGTCGACCATCTTAAATACCATCTATTTCTAAAGGGCACTACAGGAAAATTCTTTGTTTCCGTGGGCCATCTGGCTTCTTTTGCCCGATTCATATTGGGAGAAATTATTAAAGCCTGCTCCGGGGAGAAGCAGGGCTTTAAACCAACTAACCAATAAAAAAGTTAACCAATTTTATTTATGATATTGTGTGAAATGAGCTATATAGAATTTTCGACAATCGTAACTGCTTTCTGTGGCTCTCATCATCCTTACAAATTTCTATATATTCAATTCTCTACATTTACTCAAAACAGGCTTTTTTTTATACAAATCCTGCTCTCTGTAGGTTCTGTTGTGGAATTGGGTTTAAACTGAATAAAACAGCACATCGGCTATTTTATTCAGTTAGATATAAAAAAGCACCGGGGAACTTTTTTATTAGGTTTCTTAAAATTCGTAGTCTCTCAAAGAGAATAGGCATAATCGATTATGGATAAATCAAAGATCCATTTAAAAGTCGCCTGATCTCCTGCTTTTAATAACATTAAGGAAAAGATTCTCGTCTCCAGCCGCACAATTAATTAGAGTTCGTAGTGGAAATCGGAGGTCATTAGGCTTTGAATATGTCGGTTATATATAAAATAAAGTCTGGTTGGTGTAACTCAGTAAGGGTCCTGTTATTTAAATTTGTTTTAAGGAAGTAGCTTGCTCTCAAGATTATTTGTTAAGCGCCGAATATAACCCACCAATATGAGTAACGTTAAAAATAGCTTCGTTTTTTTTGATGGTTGGAAATCTATCTGATCATCGCCTTATAATAGCGTAACCAAGACTATGTTGAAGAATACGAAAAATGGCATCAGAATGTGTGGAATGAATAAAGGAGTGAATTGTAGTCGCAGGTATCACTGAAATGGAAATTTACCGAGCAGGGAATCGATTATGTATGCATGGAAACTGATCCCTCTTTTTTGTTTGAACGTAAAAAGGTTTTGAGGCGGCTAATATTAAAGTCCAGGAGTAGGAAAATTTGATTGGAAATTTCAGAAACTTCTCGCTTGGGTAAGGAAGGTGTAAAAATGGGCGCTAAAGGATAAAATATTTCAACTGTAGCAACGCACTTTTATAACGTATAAAAATTTAAATGAAAAGCCTTTTCTTAGCTCTGAGTCTTTTTTTAAGCTCGTTGGGGTATGCCCAACAAGTTTTATCTCCTGATAAAAAAATCAAGGTGGTTGTGGAAATGCAGCCAGCTGGCCAGAAGGGCTTAGGTCAGCCGTATTTTAAAGTGCTGTATAAAAAGGAGGCGGCGTATATTGAAGTGCTGCCGGCTTCGCCACTAGGTATTTTAAGGGAGGATCAGCAGTTCGTATCAAATCTCAAATCCATGGGAGAGAGCAAGGCTGTTGCAGTTCATGACAAATATGAAATGCGGACGGGAAAGCGGAAGCTTTGCGAAAATTTTGGCATTGAAAAAACATTTAACTACCAGAATTCATCGAAGCAGCCCCTGAATATCACTATCAGAGTTTATAATGACGGGCTCGCGTTCAGGTATACTTTTCCCAACCGTTCAGATTCCAGTTTATCTATTAAAGATGAAGCGACTGGTTATGTAATTCCAAAAGGTACGGCAAGATGGATCCAGCCATTTGATCAATCCTATGAGAATTTTTATCCGCTTAATACCGATGGAGCTTCTGAAAAGGTCAATGGCGATTGGGGCTATCCTGCTTTGTATAAGGTAAATAACCAGCCATTATGGGTGCTGATTTCAGAGGCAGGTATTACCAGGCAAAACTGTGCGGCGAAACTGAACAATAAACAAAACGCAAACCTGTATAAGGTGACTTACCCTGCGGCAAAAAAAAGCTGGCATGGCGGAGCAGTTTCCAGTTTACCCTGGAAGTCGCAATGGCATGTTATGATAGTAGGAGAACTGTCTGATCTGGTAGAAAGCACCCTGATTACTGATGTGAGCGAACCTACTTCCTTTAAGGAAACGAAATGGATAGAGCCAGGAAGCGCAGCCTGGGTGTATTGGGCATACAATCATGGTTCAAAGGATTATAAGAGAGTAATAGAATACATTGACCTGGCTGTGAAAATGAATTGGCCGTATGTGCTTATTGACTGGGAATGGGATGTAATGGCAAACGGGGGGACTTTAAAGGATGCATTGAATTACGCCAAAACTAAAGGCATCAAAACGCTTTTATGGTATAACTCGGGAACTGACTGGCTTGGTGCAAGTCCGGCAGACAGGCTGTTAACACATGAGAAAAGAGAAAAGGAATTTTCATGGCTAAAAGAGGCTGGGGTATCAGGTATCAAAGTCGATTTTTTTGCAGGAGATCAGCAGGATATGATGAAGTATTATATCGATATTCTTGAAGATGCCGCAAGATACAAGCTACTGGTTAACTTTCACGGAGCTACCTTGCCTCGTGGCTGGGCTCGTACTTATCCTAATTTAATGACCACCGAAGCCGTGTACGGTGCCGAATGGTATAACAACAAGCCGACTTTAACGGATAAAGCTGCTGCACATAATACAACACTTCCATTTACGCGGAATATCGTAGGCTCAATGGATTATACCCCTGTAACGTTTTCAAATTCGCAGCACCCGCATATAACGTCCTTTGCTCATGAGCTGGCTTTGGCAGTAGTATTTGAATCTGCGTTACAGCATTTTGCAGACAGGCCCTCTGCGTTTTATGATTTAGCGGAAGAACCGCGGAAATTTCTACAGAATTTTCCAACAACCTGGGATGAAACTAAGCTGATAAACGGCTATCCGGGCGAAATGGTTGTTATTGCGCGAAGAAAAGGTAAGCTCTGGTATGTAGCCGGGCTTAATGGGAAAGACTCTCCGCAAACCCTGAATCTTAATTTGAACTTTTTGGGCAACTCAGGTTATTCTTTCCAACTCTTTAAGGACGGAGCCGATACAAAGTCTATTGCAAGCGAAAGCAGAAGCATCAAAAAATCAAATACGCTCCAAATTCAATGCCTGCCCCGGGGAGGCTTTGCCGGGGTAATCAGCGACAGATAATTAAACATAGAAAATTAACAAATCTGTGCTTACAGAATATATCATGTTGAAAAATATGAACATCCGTTAAGGTTTGGATTCAAAGATGTAATTAATGAATGGAAGGCTGAACTTTGGGATCCGGAAAGTCTGGTTTCTTTAAAATCAGAAATATGCAGTCTCCCACCTTTATAAGAAAATTGATTTATGGATATTAACAATCGATTATTGACGTCATATATAAGCATTCACGATAAAACTAAAACATGATAATGAAAAAGGGGTTGCTGATTTTTTATTTAGTTATTGCTATTACCCAATTAAAAGCACAAGAAAGACTAGTCAATAGTCAGAAGCTGGAATGGTGGCGAGATGCCCGGTTTGGATTATTCATTCATTGGGGCCCCGTTACGCTTACCGGTGCCGAAATAAGCTGGAGTATGCGTACCGACCAGTCCTGGAGTAAACCCCATGTACCACGGGAAATATACGAACAGCTCTATAAACAATTTAACCCTGTAAAATTTGATGCCCGCCAATGGGTTAAGAACGCTCAGAATGCCGGAATGAAATACATCGTTTTTGTGGCCAAACATCATGATGGTTTTGCACTCTGGGATTCAAAACTCACTGAATACAAAATAACAAACACGCCTTTCGGACGGGATGTTCTTCGGGAATTATCTGATGCCGCAAAAGAAGCCAATATGCCCTTTGGCGTTTATTTTTCACCCGGAGACTGGCGAGATCCTGATTGTCGTGCAAAAACGAATGATGTTTTTGTGAAACGAATGCACGGTTATCTTACCGAACTCCTTACCAACTATGATATTAAGCTTCTATGGTTTGATTATGATGGCTTCCCTAACCCAAGTTTACCCGAAGAAACAGCTACATTGGTGCGGAAATTAAAGCCGGGAATAATCATCAATAATCGCCTGGAGCCTCTTCATCCCGATGAATCACACGGAATGATTGGCAAATGGGGCGATTATGCAACTCCGGAAAACCGGGTAGGTAGTTATTGCGATACTGCGCCATGGGAAACCTGTGCCACTTTGGGGAGAGGGTGGTCATGGAGATCAAACGACAAACCTAATAACCTTCGATTTGCACTACGAACATTAATTAGTTGTGCAGGAGGAGATGGGAATCTTCTTCTTAACGTTGGACCTAACGCACTTGGTGAATTCCAAGCTGATTTTGTCGGAAGGCTGAATGAAATAGGATCCTGGATGAAAATAAATGGAGAATCTATTTATGGAACTCGCGGAGGCCCATACGTTCCAACAACCGATTATGCAAGTACCCGTAAACGAGACATAATATATATACATGCCTTTAACTTTAAACGAAACAAGCTTGTGTTACCAAACCTGCCTGCAAAAATCACGAAAGCAACCCTGATGGATGGTACACCTGTGGTGTTTCAAAATACGAAGAACGCACTTACTATTACTGTTGATTCTCAAAAACAAACCCCAATTGTTACCTTGATAAAACTCAATATTGACCGGCTTTCTGGTAAAGTAAAGGCCATTTACCCCCGATCTGTAAGCGGGTCACTGGCGTATCTTAAACCCGCGAGAGTGTCCAGTAGTATAGCTCCCTTGTTTATGCACACAGCAGAGGCTGCAATTGATGATAACTTTACCACTTTCTGGAGTCTCGGTCGAAACGATTCAGTTGCTGCAACCATTATTGGCAAAAAGTTTGAGACCCAGCATGATCCAAAATCTGAAGTATGGAAGAAATCAGGATGGCTGGAAGTAGATTTAGGTGCCCAAAAAACGATTACAAGAGCAATTATTCGGGAACTTTCAGGAAATGATTATTCGCCCGTAACTTCATTTAGTATTGATTTCCAGAAAAAAGGGGTATGGAAGACAGCCATTAATGGTACAACTATAGGGAAAATCTCCAAAGTTGTAATTCTGCCGAAGCCAATAACTGCCCGGAAATTCCGTCTGTCAATAGTGGCAGAAGGTCGGCCGGCAATCACTGAATTTCAAATATTTGAAACATCTGGTAAAGATTTAGCTACTAAATAATTGAAGAAATAAAGTGAAGTTCCAGATAATTCTGTTTCGAATTTATTTTATAAGCTACTCACAATTAATGCCGACATATATGCTATGTGTCTCCTTGGCCTGCATTAGCAATAGAGGGAAAAGATGGTTATCTTTATAGTATAAGGAGGTGAGTGAGATAATGCCAAGAGAAATTTCAATAGAACTTTTAAAAGCAGGAGATCAAACGGCTTTTAAACAGATCTTTGATTTATTCCATAAACGGTTGTGCTTATTTGCTTTGGGAATTACTACTGATGATTCGGCGGAAGATATTGTACAAGAGGCTTTTGTTAAATTATGGGAACGAAAAGAAAATTTTAACACTATTGATTCTATAAAAGCATTTTTATATCTAACAGTAAAAAACACCTGCCTTAATCTTTATAAGCACAAGCAGGTAATTCAAAAACACTCCCAGTCTTTAACTGAGATGATGGATGAGATAAGTGTAGACCACAAAATGGTCGAGGCCGAAGTCGCATCCCAAATCAGGCAAGCTCTTGAGCAATTACCCGATGGATATAGAAAAGTTATATATCTTGGCTATTTCGAGGGCCTAAGTAACCAGCAGGCGGCTGATCATTTAAATGTATCTATTAATACCGTAAAAACCCAAAAAGTTCGAGGACTACGAATTTTAAGAGATTTCATAAAAAAGCTTCCCTATGCTTTTTTATTCGTCTACTTATAAATTTCCCGAGTTTATTCTAATAGCCACATGTATATCATTGATGTTTTTGGAGAATACAGGTAAAGGACCCTTGTACTTAGGAGATACGTTTTATGGTGTTGTTCTTTCTCTTAACGGATGGTCAGACTCAAGAGTGGTGGAGAGAAGAGAACATGAAATATGCATACGATTAGCCATTATCCTCTCTCTTATTCCTGATGAATTGAATAAGCTTTAACTTTTCCTTATCTGCCTCTGCAATCCGAGTTCCTTTCTCCGAGTAATCCTTATCCACCTGAATACTTCAAAACTCATAATTGCGCTTACCTTTGCCACTACCATTTTTGGTGTATATCTCTAACTAAGCACTAAATTTACCGGATTTAAGTTTTTGATATCGTACCCTTACATGTTATTTTGTTACTCGATATATTTTAAAAAGAATCAACCAAAGTTTAAATAAGAACTAGTTGGAAATGATAAACAAGATAACATCAATAGGCTTTAAGACAACATATTGACTCAATAAAATTATCGTATTTTATTCCATTTTTATATAAATCAAAGCATGGCCGGAATTTATCTCCATATCCCCTTTTGCAAACAAGCTTGTCATTATTGCGATTTTCATTTCACTACTTCGCTGAAGTATAAAGATGAGCTTTTGCATGCCATGCATTCCGAACTTGATCTGCAACAAGGCTACCTTGACAAACAAAGCATTGAAACCATCTACTTTGGCGGCGGCACTCCTTCCCTGATTGGTGTTACAGAAATCCAAAAATTGATTGACAAAATCATGCAAATTCATCTCGTCAGCCCGGATGCAGAAATTACACTGGAAGCCAACCCCGATGATTTAGATATTGCAACCGTCCGGGATTTAAAACATACCAGTATTAACCGCTTCAGCATCGGGATTCAGTCTTTTTTTGAAGAAGATCTTTTATGGATGAACCGGGCACATAACGCTGCGGAAGCGGATAGTTCGGTGAAACGCGTACAGGATGCAGGCTTTGAAAATATAACCCTGGATCTGATCTATGGATATCCATTGCTAAGCGATCAAAAATGGAAGTCGAACATTAAAAAGGTCATCGACCTAAATATTCCGCATGTTTCTGCTTATGCGATGACGGTAGAACCGAAAACAGCGTTAGCATCTTTCATCGCGAAAGGCAAACAAGAGGCAATTAATGAAACTCAAAGTGCATCTCAATATCTGGAACTCATTGATTCGCTTTCGGAAGCTGGTTTTGAACATTATGAAACTTCAAATTTCGCAAAGCCCGGTCGCTATTCAAAACACAACACTAATTACTGGAAAGGCGTTTCTTACCTCGGCATTGGCCCCTCAGCACATTCCTTCAATGGTGAAACCAGGCAATGGAACGTCGCTAATAATGCAAAATATATCGATGGAATTCTAAAAGGCAATATCCCTGCAGAGCAGGAAATTCTTACCACCGAAAATCGGGTGAATGAGTACATTATGACCTCTTTACGAACCAAGTGGGGTATGCATTTGAATGAAATTGAAAGCAGATTTGGGTCAGATTATAAAGTACAGGTCGAAGGCGGTCTACAACCTTTCATTGAAAAAAACCAGATTATTCTGGAGAATAATATAGCCACACTTACATCTCGGGGTAAACTTTTCGCCGACAGAATCAGCTCTGAATTATTCGTGGAAGAGTAAGAAACCGGGAGCATTTCAACATTTTTCTCCCTAACCAACAGATACTTATAAAAAAATACGCGAGCCGAAAAATCCGGACTACAGTAATCCTCCGTAATTCCTCATGATTACAAATTAAACCCTTATACAACATGAAGAAAATTTTTACTGTAATGGCATTAGCAGCTAGTGTAATTACAACTCAATCGTTCGCTCAGAAAACTAAAATGGTAGGTGGGGCAGCCATGTATCCTACAAAAGACATTGTAGACAATGCTGTGAACTCTAAAGACCATACTACCCTGGTTGCTGCAGTTAAAGCTGCCGGATTGGTAGAAACGCTTAAATCGGATGGACCATTTACCGTATTTGCCCCTACCAATACTGCATTCGATAAATTGCCCCAGGGAACGGTAGCTACCCTTTTAAAACCAGAAAACAAAGCCATGCTTAGTTCTATTTTAACGTCTCACGTGTTGGCCGGTAAATTCAGCTCTTCCGAAATTGCGGCCGCTATTAAAGCAGGCAAAGGCACAGCGGAATTTAAAACCGTGAACGGTGGAAAAGTTTGGGCCATGATGAAAGGTAAAGACCTGATTTTAAAAGATGAAAAAGGTGGACTATCAAAAGTCACAATAGCCGACGTATTTCAAAAAAATGGGGTGATACATGTTATTGATACAGTAATAATGCCTTAAATACATTTAGGTTGACCTGAAAAACCCGCCACAGGTGGGTTTTTCATTTTATAACTCATCAAACCAAGCAAATCAAAGCTGTTAAATAAACCTTTTTAATTATAAACAATACATTTGTCCATGCATCAGGTAGTTTGTTTTGGAGAAATATTGTGGGACAATTTTCCGAACGGAAGAATGGCAGGAGGAGCCCCAATGAACGTGGCTTTACATCTGCATAGACAAGGCATAGATAGCCGCTTAATCAGCAGCGTGGGAAATGACCAGAACGGAAAAGATCTAATAGACTTCCTTTTGCAGCATGGCTTATCCATTGAATATGTTCAGCAGCATAAAACCTTACCTACCGGGATAGTTGAGGTAAAACTTGACGAAAACAAACAAGCCACATACACTATCGTGGAACCCGTTGCCTGGGATGAAATTGTTTACACCGAAAAACTGACTCGGCTAAGCCACACGGCGGATGCCCTGGTATTTGGAAGTTTAGCCTGCCGCAGCACAACAAGCTACCATACTCTATTGAAATTAATTGAAACGAGTAAAGTCTCGATTTTCGATATGAATTTGCGTCCACCACATTTCAACATGGGTATTCTTGAAAATTTAATGAATAAAAGCACTGTTCTGAAAGTAAACGAACATGAACTGGAATATCTTAAAATCCATGTATCGCTTAAAGCAGGAGATATTGAAGGGCAATTAAAAGAGATAAGCGATATTACACAAACCCCAACCATTTGTGTTACCCTGGGCGACAGGGGCGCATGTATTTTTCATGAAGGAGAATTTTACACTCACCCCGGCTTTTCAATAGAAGTTGCCGATACCGTAGGCGCCGGAGATTCTTTTCTGGCAGCGTTTATTTATGGCTATTTACAAAACATGCCCTTGCAGCAAACCTTAACCAGAGCTTGCGCAGCAGGCGCTTTAGTTGCTTCAAGACATGGCGCCAATCCCGGGTATACTCTTGACGATATTGCCGAGATCGCCAATTTTTAATTTTACATCCTCATAACATCCCCTGCAATACAAACATTTAAATTCGTTATAAGGTATATCAATATAAGGTAAATCATGCGCGGCCACTCCTTTTCAAAATATATATCGAATGAACTTCCAAAAGGAGGTTTTGACGAACTCTTGAAGCTGTTTCTCGAGCTGCTTAACTATACCTCCGGTGATGCCAATGAGGCGCTTACCTGGATGAATGAACTCGACAAACAGTACAAACTCACCAATGATGAGTATGGAATGGGAGACTTCATAGAAGATCTGAAGAATAAAGGTTACCTGAGTTCTGATGATGAAAAAGGAGGATTTAAGATTACCGGTAAAACCGAGCAAAGCATTCGCAAATCAGCACTCGAAGAAATCTTCGGAAAGTTGAAAAAATCGGGCAAAGGAAGTCATAATACCAACATTTCTGGCATTGGCGAAGAAAAGAATGCTGACCGGCGCGAATTTCAGTTCGGAGATAGCCTGGACCAGATCGACATGACCGCTTCAATCCATAATGCTCAGATTAACCATGGCATCGGCGACTTTACACTCACCGAACGCGACCTGGAAGTAGAAGAAAAAGATTACAAATCAATTTCTTCAACAGTATTGATGATCGACATTTCTCACTCAATGATTCTTTACGGAGAAGACCGGATAACTCCTGCAAAAAAAGTAGCGATGGCGCTTGCCGAATTAATCAAAACGAAATATCCTAAAGACACCCTGGATATTGTTGTTTTTGGGAACGATGCCTGGCCTATAACATTAAAAGAACTACCGTATTTACAGGTGGGGCCTTACCATACCAACACATACGCCGGACTTGAGCTCGCTGCTGATATTCTTCGAAGGAGAAAAACGCATAATAAACAGATATTTATGATCACAGATGGCAAGCCAACCTGCCTGAAAGAAGGTAATAAATATTACAAAAACAGCATCGGATTAGATCGCAAGGTTGTCAATAAAACGCTGAACAAAGCTGCGGAGTGTAAACGTCTGAACATCCCCATTACAACTTTCATGATTGCAAAAGATCCCTATCTGCAACAGTTTGTTCGTAAGTTTACCGAAATTAACGGAGGCAAGGCATTCTACAGTTCACTGAAAGGATTGGGCGAATACATATTTGAAGATTACATCAGAAACAGAAGAAGAACAGTAAGATAAACGGTCTGAAAGCGAAAAGCCGACGAGCAGGATGTATGCAGGAACGAACGGATTCCTCTTTCAGACTATCCAAAAAAAAAATGAAGCAACTCGATATAAAAACATTAGGTGAACTTAAGAAATCAGGGTATCATTCGCGCTCGATAAAACAAGAGCTGAGAGAGAATCTGATTAAGCAGTTAAAAAATAAAGAGGCTGGATTTGAAGGAATAATCGGGTATGAAGATACTGTTATTCCCGATTTGCAAACAGCCATCTTATCGCAACACAATATTTTACTATTAGGATTACGGGGACAAGCGAAAACGCGAATTGCTAGGTTGATGGTAAACTTATTAGACGAATACATTCCTTATGTTGAAGATTCAGAACTGTTTGACGATCCGCTAAATCCAATATCCTGGTTTGCCCGTGAAAAACTCGAAAAACTCGGTGACGACACCCCTATCGCCTGGTTGCATCGCGATGAACGCTATACAGAAAAGCTTGCTACCCCCGATGTAACTGTTGCAGATTTAATCGGTGACGTGGACCCAATTAAAGCGGCTTCTTTAAAACTCCACTATTCAGACGAGCGGGTAATTCATTACGGATTAATCCCTCGTGCCCATAGAAGCATCTTTGTAATCAACGAATTACCCGACTTACAAGCGAGAATTCAGGTGGCATTGTTCAATATTCTTCAGGAAAAAGACATCCAAATACGTGGCTTCAAACTTCGCCTGCCTTTGGATGTTCAATTTGTATTTACCGCAAATCCTGAAGATTATACCAACCGGGGCTCCATTGTAACACCTTTAAAAGATCGCATTGAAAGTCAGATTTTAACCCATTACCCGCGAAGCGTGGAAATTTCCCGTAAAATCACACAGCAGGAGGCCCGCTTAACTGAAGAACAAATTTTAAACGTGGAGTCGGATGGGCTGGTTAAGGATCTGATTGAGCAAATAGCTTTTGAAGCAAGAAGCTCAGAATACATTGATAAAAAATCAGGAGTATCCGCACGTTTGACCATAACTGCCTACGAAAATTTAATTAGTAATGCAGAACGCAGAATGCTGATAAATAATGAGGAAAGAACTTTTGTGAGGATCTCAGACTTTCTGGGGGTAATACCCGCAATAACTGGTAAAATCGAACTGGTTTATGAGGGTGAACAAGAAGGTCCAGCGAAAGTTGCGAATATTCTTGTTGGGAAAGCCATAAAAACGCTGATGTCACAATATTTTCCTGATCCCGAAAAGTTGAAACGGTCGAAAGCGACAAATCCTTATACCGAAATCACGGGTTGGTTCGGCATGGGAAACAGCATAAGTATTGTAGATGATCTTTCTGAAAAAGAATACAGCAATATTTTAAACTCGGTTCCGGGTTTAAGAGATTTGGTGAAACTATTTCATCCAACCATGATTGATACCCAACAGTTATTGTTGATGGAATTTTTGTTACATGGTCTATCAGAATACTCGCAGGTAAGCAAATCATTTCTGGATAACGGCTACGAATTTAAAGATATGCTGGGCAGCCTATTCAGTGCCAAGTTTGATGAAGATGAGGACGAAGATTTTGATGACGAACGCTAATTCCATTCAAAACCAATCTAGGTCTTTCATATTTAAAGTCTATGTAACAAGCCTCCAATAGCTCGCTCTAAATTTCACGAAACAGCTTAAGGTTGAACTAACACACACATAACATTTTCATGTCCGACAAAATTTTTATATTACTTTTCATCAGTTCTTTGCTATTAATAATAGATTGGTACATATTAAAAGCACTTCTATCTCTAAAAATTAAAGTTATAGAAAGAAGAAGGAAAACTTTTACCTATCTGTACTGGGGATACAGTATTGTACTTATTCTAGGCGTTTTTGTCGGAATTTATTTCAATATTAAACTAACCGCAAGAGCCATTATCCTGGTGACCTTTTTTCTAAGTTTTGTTACCAAGATCTTCTTTCTACCATTTCCTTTTATTGATGATATCAGAAGGTGTGCAATCTGGTTCAAGCGAAAGAAATCGACAGAAATTCCGCAAAGGCAAATAGACGTTGATAATAAAATACCCCGTTCCGAATTTATCGTTAAATCGGGCTTATTGGTTGCAGCAATCCCGCTTGCTTCCCTGAGCTGGGGAATTGCGTCGGGGGCTTATGACTATCAGCTAAAGAGACGAAAACTATACCTCAAAAACCTTCCGAAAGCTTTTCACGGACTTAAACTTGCACAGATTTCCGACATCCATTCCGGAAGTTTTTATAATAAAAAAGCGGTGCTTGGTGGAGTTGAGATGCTATTAGCCGAAAAGCCGGACCTGATCTTTTTTACCGGTGATCTGGTAAATAACCTTGCGCCCGAAATGAAAGATTATCAGGATATATTTACAAAAGTAAAGGCTCCGCTCGGTGTGTTTTCCATTCTTGGAAACCATGACTATGGAGATTATTATTATGGAAAAGAACCCTCGGTAGCGAAAGCAAAAAACCTGGAAGTAGTTAAAAAAATCCATGGCCTTATGGGCTGGGAACTCTTACTTGATGAACACCGCAGGATTAAAGTGAATAACGAAGAGATTGGAATTTTAGGCTGTCAAAACTGGGGCGCCGGTCGCTTTATTCAAAAAGGAGACCTGGAAAAGACGCTTCGGGGAACTGAGGATCTTCAAACTAAACTTCTTATGTCTCATGATCCTTCCCACTGGCGGGCACAAATTCTAAATCATTCGGATATTGACGTTACATTTAGTGGTCATACCCACGGTATGCAATTCGGAGTAAGAACAAAAGAATTTCAATGGAGCCCAGTCGAGTACATTTATAAAGAATGGGCAGGCTTGTATCGGGAGAAAGAGCAGCAACTTTATGTAAATGTCGGATACGGCTTTTTAGGATACCCGGGAAGGGTTGGAATTCTACCTGAAATTACGATATTTGAGTTACAGCGCGGCTAAGCCACTTGTAAACAAAAACTTGCATGCCAGAACCCCATCCGAGACTCTTACGCAAAACATTCACTAAAGCACTCGACTTTCTGCTGTTCAGCAATATTTTTATTGCACTTTGCGCTGTAGCGCAAGCACAAGTCACTTATTATCTTATTGGTGCTAAATGTGATAAGCATGTAATAGGCATCCTATTTTTTTCGACAATTGTATTATATAACCTCAGTACATTTATATCTAAACCTGCTGATCCAAAAAAATCGCCCTACAGAAGGGTTCGCTGGGTTTATGCAAATTATCGCTTAATCACGACACTTTCGCTAATAGCAATAATTTCACTGATTGTACTTGTCCTATTTTTATCTGCAGCATCTCAAGTATTGCTGCTCTTTTTGGGAGTTATTGCAGTTTCTTACAACCTTCCATTATTCAGTATTGGTGATAAAAAATTCGGATTAAGAAATGTACCGGGATTAAAACTTTTTCTTATTGCCCTTATCTGGTCTTTAAGTTGTGTGCTGTTACCAATTGTTGAATTAGGCAGCAGTCAGTCAATTATAATCACAGCCGAAGATACGCTCCTTTTAATTGCGAAACGTTTTCTTTTCGTTACTGCAATTACGATTCCTTTTGATATTCGTGATCTTTATCAGGATAAAAGCTATGATTTAAAAACGATTCCGGTTGTTTATGGTGAGAGAAAAGCATATTTGGTTTGCCAGGTTCTTTTAATCGCCTACCTGGCTTTACTATTCTTATTCACACACGATTTTAATGCGAACTTTTTCGCATTGACCTTAACTATCATTCTCACCGGTTGGTTGATCTTCAAATCCGAATGGAAGAAAAATGAATACTATTATTTTTTCTATTTAGATGGGATGATGATCATACAATTGATGACTTTATGGATCTTTAGGCTTTTTTTATTGTAACATTATAGTTACAAATCGATTTCACACCGCTTCCGCTATACAATCTACTGCTTTCTGCTGATCATAATTCTCTCTTAAAGAAATATTTTTTCCAACTATTTTCTTAAAGGTTAATTCCTAGGGCATACTGTTGTCGATCCCATCTCGTCGTTGCCGCAATTCCCCGATCAGTAGAATAATATCGCCATAGTACATATTTTATATCTCAAGTAAATTTTTTATTAAGAAGGTTAAATATTATAACTTCGCTTCCTCGCAACGTTTTTTTTGAGAAAAAGTTTCAATTATCTGAAAAAATCTAAATTAACTCTAGATATATGCTATCAAAATATAAGATTTCTGGGCCCTTCAAACGCATCATCGTTTTTTTATTATTTACCTCGCAACTGCCAATAGTTAAAGGTAATGGATGCTCAGAAAATGCTACCTACGTTGCCGAAAATTCACTACGAACAATAATACCAATCGATGAATCGATCGCGGTAGCAGCTCCTCATTTACCAGCCATTCAACAATTTGAAGGTACGGGCGACTCTTTTAAATACAAGAAAAACACGTATCAGTATGACGAAAGGATCTTAAAAACATGGATCCAAACTTATCCTGAAGAATTTGCTAACTATTGCATTGCGATGAAAGCACTTCTTAAAGACACCAGGAAAGCCTCTCTTTCTCCGATAATGAAAGCTATTTATACCGACCTGAAGGCTCAGTATTTCATGATAAAGAAAATAACTAATATTTAATCAAATACTTAACTCAATTTATGCAAAATTTTTACAGCACTCATCCGGTTACGGAGACCAATTCTTTTGCAAAGAATAGTCCCTCGAAATCGAGAACATTTAAAAAGGCTAGCTTAAAAGCGGGTCTCACGTTAATGTTTCTTTTTCTGATTGGATTTCAATCAGCATTCGCGCATGCCGTTCAGGTAGGATACGCGGTTTTGTCAAATGGGTTTATCCGTGTTTACATCGAACACTGGCATGGAGATCAAACCAGTTCAACTCTAGTAAACAACGGAATGAGCATTACTACCACTTACGGTAGTACTACTGTCACTCAAAACGTTAATCCAACAGGAGCATTTAACAACACCGCCTGGAATAACCTTCCGGGGGCGGGATCGGCGATTACAATTTTATCTAAAGGTCCTAGCGCTAACCAGTTTAACGACTGGGCATATTATGATTTTGCTCCCGCAGCATGTAATGTGCCTGTTCAAATTACATTGAATGGAGGATTAACAGTAGTGCTTACAGAGGAATCAACAAACCTTTGGCCGCAAACTATTACTGGGACGTTTAATGACACAGCTGCCCCGACAATAACAGCATCAAATACAACTGCATCTGTTTCTTGTAACACACCAGGAACAACTGTAAATTTTTCAGCTACTGCAATTGACAATTGTACGGCGAATCCTGCAGTTACATTCAGCATTGCACCTGGATCATTTTTTCCGGTAGGAACAACCAATGTTACCGCTTACTCAACTGATGCTAATGGCAACTCAGGACAGTTGACTTTTCCGGTAATAGTTTCTGTAATTGATAATGTTAAACCAAGTTTATCTGTACCAGCTGCTATTACTGTTAATAACACACCAGGATTATGTGGTGCGGCCGTAACATATGCTGCCCCAGTAGGGACAGATAGCTGCTCTACACCAACTACAGTGCAAATCGCTGGTTTAGCAAGTGGTTCAGTATTCCCTGTTGGAACAACAGTAAATACATTCAAAACAACTGATGGAGCTGGTAATTTTACGGTAGCGAGCTTTAGTGTAACAGTGAATGATACTCAGGCACCAATCCCTGCATATTCTACTACCGGCACAAAAGTGATTTCGATTCCTGCTGGAAGAACCTACGGATGGAGTCCAATGACTTATACTTTTTCAGACCCTATTCCAACTGGCTCGGTAATTACAGGTATAGACCTTTCATACTCAGCCGTAGATCAAGGCTGGGGAGGAACAGGCGACTGGACAAACATGCAAGTTGCCGGAACTCGTATTGGCGGAAATCAATTATTCCATTATACTCAATCTTTTAACATAAATTACAATGGAAGCGTTCCGAATTATGTATATGGAGGAACCAATAATTTTCAAATGTATTTTACAGGTTATCAGGGTTGGGTAGGATATTTTCATGGTGGAACAATGACTATACACTACCAAAATAATAGCCTGCTGCCAACTATAACGGGCGAATGCGCTGTTACTGTAGCTAACGCCCCTACTGCAAACGATAATTGCGAAGGAACAATTACTGGTACAACTGCAGATCCTTTAACCTATTCAGCACAAGGCAGCTATTTAATTAACTGGTCATTTAAAGACTCTAAAGGAAATACTTCTACTCAACAACAGACTGTTGTAGTAAAAGACATAACAGCTCCTATTGTTCCTGTGCTTGCTGACGTAAAAGGCGAGTGTTCGGCTACTGCTACAGCACCAACAACTACTGATAATTGCGCAGGTACTATCACTGGCACTACATCAAATGCTTTAACATATACAACACAAGGCACACATGTAATTACATGGAGCTTTAATGATGGAAACGGCAATGTATCTACCGCAACACAAAATGTAATTGTGAAAGACATTACTGCTCCTGTTGCTCCGGTTCTTGCTGATGTAATTGCTGAATGCGCTGCCACTGTATCTGTTCCAACCACTACAGACAATTGTTCAGGCACAATTACGGGAACAACTTCAGATGCCCTTACCTATACAGCTCAGGGTTCCTATGTTATTACCTGGAACTTTAACGATGGAAACGGAAATGTAACTACAGCAACTCAAAAAGTAGTGATAAAAGATGTTACGGCTCCTGTTGCTCCTGTATTAGCCGATGTGATAGCAGAATGCTCTGCTACTGTATCTGTTCCAACTACTACTGATAATTGTGCTGGTATAATTACAGGAACAACGTCAGATGCTCTGACTTATACAGCTCAAGGTTCTTATGTTATCACCTGGAACTTTAACGATGGAAACGGAAATGTAACTACAGCGACTCAAAAAGTAGTAGTAAAAGACCTTACAGCTCCTGTTGCTTTGGCTAAAAATATCTCTGTAACACTTGTAAATGGATCGGCTTCAATCACTGCTGCATCTATTGATAATGGAAGTAATGATGCTTGCGGAGTTCAATCATTATCTATTGACAAATCAAACTTTGATTGTTCAAATCTGGGAAATAACACAGTTGTACTTACTGTAACGGATGTAAACGGAAATGTTTCTACAACCACTGCGACTGTAAATGTAATCGGTGCGACACCTATTGTTTCAATTACAGAAAGCAGAACCGACAATACTTATACAGGTCTTGACAGCAAAACTATCGCTTTAGGTTATGGTGCACAAAAATTAACACTTACTGCATCTAACAGTACTTCGGCAAGCAATGCAAGCACTTACCTATGGTCTCCGGCCGCTGGTTTAAGCAGTGCTACAATTGCGAATCCGGTATTTACTCCAACTGCTGCTGGTACCTATACATTTAATGTAATTGCAACTAACGAGTTTGGATGTTCTGCAAGTGCTTCTATAACAATTACTGTTATCGATGTTCGTAGTGGAAATAAAGGTGATAAAGTATTAGTATGCCATAAAGCGAATAACAAATGGATTCAAATCAGCGTGAGCGGAAATGCAGTTGCTACCCATTTAGCTAATGGTGGTTATTTAGGTGCTTGCAATACTCCTGCAACAGTTGCTGCTGCTCCATCAAGTGAGCTTGCTCTTTCCAATAGCTTAACTGCAGGTAACGCAAATACATTATCTGCTTATCCGAATCCATTTGGAGGTCAAACTACGGTTTCTTTCAAATTAATTTCAGATCAGGCTAATGTATCTTTAGATTTATATGATTTAAAAGGTGTAAAAGTTAAGAATGTTTACTCTGGTTCTGCGAGTGCATTACAGACGTATTCATTCAATTTCAACGGTTCATCTCTTGCATCTGGAGTTTATTTCTTCAAGTTAAGCGGAAATAAACTGGATCTAAACTTCAAAGTTATTGTAAACCAATAAGATCAAGTTAAATAAATAAAAAAGAGGCCCGTGTCGACCACACGGGCCTCTTTTTTATAATGCTACCCAGACGCAATTTCAGCTTATAAAATTGTAGCACAATTGTAATAAAAAGCCCCCGTGTCTGATAAACACGAGGGCTTCTATTTGATTCTATGTCCCGTTCTAACAAACAAACTTATATCCGATACCTCTAACGGTCTGCAAATAACTTGGAGAATCGGGATTATCTTCAATCTTCTTACGTAATCTAACAATGTGCATATCCAATGTACGTGTATTTACATCTGAATTATAACCCCAAACAACCATCATAAGCTCATCGCGATGGATTACTTTGTTCGCATTTTTAAGAAAATATAGCAAAATCCGATTTTCAAGTATCGTTAACTCAATTTTCTTGCCATCTTTTAAAAGAGAATGAGTGTTAGGATGATGCTCCATATTACTGAATCTGTGCATTTCAGTTTTTTCATTATTGACAACAAATTTTATCTTGTTTTCAATAAGAGCGACCAACACATCCATATTAAACGGTTTGGTCACATAATCAGACACACCAAAATTATATGCATCGATCTTATCCACATCCTGAGCTTTGGCAGTCATCATGATAACAACCCCCTCAAAACCTTTTGCACGTACACTTTTACACACTTCCGAACCTTCTTTTCCGGGCAGCATCCAATCGAGCAAAACAATGTCCGGATTTTCTCTCATTATCATCTCTTCAGCGTCAGCTCCATCCGAAGCCTCTATAACTATATATCCCTCGGCCTGCAAACGATGAGAAACAAGGAATCGAAGATTTTCATCATCTTCAACAATTGCAACTTTAATGTCTAAATTCATATTTACTGTTCGTATGGTAAAATTATAGTAAACTCAGATCCAATTCCGACTTTACTTTTAACAAAAATATCCCCCTTCATAAAATTAACCAGTTCTTTACAAAAAGCCAAGCCCAAGCCAACACTGCCCTGCTGATTATACTGGTTCTGTATCCTGTAAAATTTTCTAAAAATATTCCCCATCTCCTCTTTTGGTATTCCAATTCCCTGATCTGCAAACCTGAGAACAATTTTACCTCTTTCAATAGATATATCTATATGTAATTGCTTACGCTTGGGCAAAGAGTATTTATAGGCATTTTCTATCAGATTTTGAAATATACTTGCCATTAAAACGGGATCGGATTTAAAAATTTCAACCCGCCTGATATTATATGTAATTTCAAATTCCGGGTATTTGACTTGATATGCATCAATTAAATTTTGAACGAATACCTCGAGATTAATTTCTTCATTCTTTATTTGAATAGATTGATTTTCGATCTGAGTAAAAGACAAGAGCTTATTCATCAAATCATTAAGTTTATCGGCCTCTTCATCAAGTATTTTACCATATCTAAAACGCTCCTGATCTGAAATGGTATTGGCGCTCCTAATGTTATTTCCTGCGATCTTAATAACGCTCAAAGGTGTTTTAAACTCATGAGTAAAATTATTGATAAAATCATATTGCAGCTTAAACATCCGACTGTTGATATGAAGATTCCGGTAGATTAAATACGCAATAAAACCTAAAATGCCATAGATAATTAAAATTGAAATCGCTACAGGTAAAAACCTTCTGTTGATCTCTTTGGACAAATAGCTTTTTGAGGAGCTAAAAAACAACTTATAATCTGCGAAAGCACCAGAAAGGGCTAAATCAGTATTTAACAAATCAGGATCTGTATCCACGGATTCAAAAACAATCGGTCGAATACTTATTTCCTGATAAAGCTCGGGATGATTATTTTTTATACTCAGTTTAAACGGATCCAATCGGAAGGACAAAATATCCTGTTCATATATTGGAGAGGGCTTAAGATCTTTGAACATTAAATCCTTAAATATCCTCAATTCCTCTTCACGAGGAATATTCATTAAAGTAATGCGGTTATGAGTTATGTTGTAAAAAACTTCAAATGACTTATCGCTCGAAAGGCTTTGAGCGGTATCCACAGATTCGATATATGTTGAAA
>CBFGOI010000005.1:0-89584 GCA_965650335.1 uncultured Pedobacter sp.
CATAAATCGGCTGTTTCTGGTCGATAAAATATTGCTTAAAGTCGTTGATCAGGTGAACGGTTTTTTCAAACACTTCATCGTTTACACAACGATCCATCAAAATTTGTTCTGCACCAAACATCTCAGGAACTTCTGTCAGAATAGTTGTTCCACCCTGGCTAATTAACCAGTCTGAGAAATATCCTACTAAAGGATTCGCTGTGATACCAGATAAACCATCAGATCCACCGCATTTTAAACCTACACGCAATTCAGAAACAGGAATTGGCTCGCGCTTATCTTTACGAATTTCTTCATAGATCTCTTTTAAAAGAGCTTTAGAATCTTCCACTTCATCAGAAGTACTCTGACTTGAAAGGAACTTTATCCGACTTTTGTCGAAATCTCCTAACGATGCCATAAACTCATCGATCTTGTTGTTTTCACATCCTAGTCCGAGAACCAAAACACCACCCGCATTTGGATGCAATGCAATATCTCCAAGAATTAAACGTGTGCTTTCATGATCATCACCTAACTGGGAACATCCGTAACTGTGCTTAAACACTTCAATTCCATCAATATCAGTCGGGTTTTCTTCTGCTTTAAACTCGCGGATAATCTGCTCTGCAATACCATTTACGCAGCCTACGGTTGGAACAATCCAGATTTCGTTACGAATACCTACATCCCCGTTTTTGCGACGGTAACCATTGAAGGTTAGGTTGCGGTTTGGATGAGGCAGTTCATCCAGCAGGCTTGGATTATAAGAGTAATCAAATACGTCCTTAAGGTTAGTTTTTACATTTTGAACGTGAACATGTTCGCCAAGTTTGATGTCGGCAATTGCATGACCGATGGGATAGCCGTATTTGATAATATCAGTTCCGTTAGGTATTTCATCGATTGCGATTTTATGCCCTTTCTCAATATCGTTCAGAACAATTACGCGTTTTCCATCAACCTCAATTACATCTCCCACACTGAAATCTTTCAATGCAATGATCACGTTATCCCGGGAATGTATTTTAATAAACTCTTTCATGTATTATATAATTTTTCTTATAAACAGCAAATCAGCAATTTAGCTACAAAAGTAAGATAAACGAAGCTGATTTAAGCCTTAAAAATGTTAGCATTAAACAGATTCAATTGCTTTTACCATACCGTTGTTTACGATGTTCGCTAAATGTTTCGTAACAGCGGCGGTTAAACCTTCAATCTTGGTCAGGTCCATCTTCCAGTTTTTCTCAAAAGACAATACCTCTACCACAACCGACTCTAAAGATTCATCGCTACCGTCGTATTTAGCCCAGGCGTTTTTCAATAACTCTAAAAGAACCGCATCATCGTTTAACGAAATGGCTTCATCGCCACGTTTACCTTTATAAAAAGCTATAGTGGCAGCTAATGAAAACGAAAGTTTTTGAGGAATAGCGCCTTTTCTATTTTTATACTCTAAAAGCGAAGGCAGTACGCGTGTTTCGAACTTAGACCATGAGTTTAGCGAAATACTCATTAGTAAATGTTTGATGTATGGGTTTCTGAAACGATCAATTACATCATTCGCGAATTGCTCCAATTCTTCTTTAGGAAGATCTAGAGTAGGGATGATCTCATCGAAAATAGCTTCTTTAATAAACTTACCTACAACCTCGTGCTCAACAGATTCTCTAACAGTATCTAAACCATATAAATACGCAACCGGAACTAAAACAGTATGTGCACCATTAAGTATTCTCACTTTACGTGTACGATAAGGAGTCATGTCCTTCACATATTTAACGTCCAATCCGATTGAGGGAAACTGAAGCTCTTGCTGAAGTGATTCTGGTGCCTCGATTACCCACAAATGAAAATGTTCGGCCTCAACAACCTGTTTATCTTCGTAGCCAAGTTCTTCAGTGATCTCAGAAATTCTCTCCCTAGGATATCCCGGAACGATACGATCCACCAAAGTATTGCTGAATGTACATGCGGTATTTAACCAGTTTACAAAACCTTCTCCCAAACTCCATTTTTCAGCTAGCTGAAGAAGGATGCGTTTAAGATTGTCTGCATTTTTTTCAATTAACTCGCATGGAATGATGTGAACTCCTTTGGAAGCCTCGCCATTAAAAGTTTTGTAACGATGGTTTAACCAAACGGCAAGCTTTGCAGGATATGAATTTGGCGGAGTGGCCGTCGGAACATCGTTTTCATCGTAAGCAATACCTGCTTCGGTAGTGTTTGAGATGATGTAGCGCATTTCCGGATTTTCGGCAGTTTTTAAATATGCGTCGAAATCCACATAAGGATTTATTCCTCTACTGATGATGTCAATGGTTTCGTGAGTACTTTCTGGCTTACCATTTTTCAAGCCGCGAAGGTACAGTGTATACAATCCGTCTTGTTCGTTCAGCATATTAACCATGCCATTAGCAATCGGCTGAACTGCTACGACCGATCCATTAAACTTTCCGCTTTTGTTTAACTCGTTAAAAAACCAGTCAACAAATGCGCGAAGGAAATTACCTTCCCCAAACTGAAGGATTTTTTCAGGATACTCTTTGTATCCTGTGTAAGTGGTTTTATTTAGTTGCATATCTTATTAATCAAAAAAGTAAAAATTCAAAAGTAAAAACCAATCCCAGCTCTAAATTCAGATCAGTCGTGATCAGATCTTAATTTCGTTACTGTGAATATATCCTGTTGTGTCGCATCTCCCTGCTCCTGAAGCTTGCCGAAAGCTGCTGCTGTTGCATAGTTTACGATATCCTGAGGAGCGTGACTATTGTAAAATCCATAGATCAGTCCTCCCATAAAACAGTCGCCGCTACCGGATCTATCAATTACCCCTTGAGTTCTGAACTCGCCGGAATTATATTGCTTTCCTCCTGTATACAAACTGGTGTAGTATAACAAGTCATCGCTGTTATTATCAAAGCGAAAAGTGTTTCCCACATGCTTGCATTTAGGAAATCGCTCCATTATTTCGAGCGACGTAGTCCTGGCATGTTCCAAATAGTTCTTCTTCGTGCCTTTCTCATGAATTTGGCTATCAATAGAAGTACCTAATAAACTGTTTGCCGACCATATATTTCCCATCACTAAATCGCAATGCTCTACTAATGCAGGCATTACTTCGATGGGTTCTTTACCATATTTCCACAACCGCGACCGGTAGTTCAAATCAATGGAAGTTGTAATTTTTTTCCTCGAAGCGGCTTCCAAAGCTTCCAAACAAACATCAGCCACATTCGCGTTCAAAGCCGGACTAATAGCCGTCAGATTAAACCAGGAAACATCGCGTAAAACCTTGTCCCAATCAATCATCCCGCGCTTTAACTCTGAGAAGGAGGAGTGTTCACGATCATAAACTACACTGCTTTTTAAATCAGCGCCTCGATCGAGGTAATAAACTCCTACCCGCTTTCCGGCGAGGAGTATGGACGAGGTATAAATGCCCCTATACTCCAAATAATCAATCAGATATTCAGACATGAAGTTATCTGGCAAGACTGTGCAATATTTTACGGGCACATTCCATCCTGCCAAAGCAGTAGCCGTGTTTGCTTCGGCCCCTCCCATATATAAAATAAATGGGTTTTTTTCTGCTTCTTCACTCGAGGACGGCGATATGCGTAACATCAGTTCGCCAAAACACAACACCTTACTTATCACAAGTTGAAATAGTTTTTAGCATTATAATAGCAAATATCCTTAACCACTTTGCCCAGCCATTCCATATCAGCAGGTAATTCGCCGTTTCCTACGTCATCTCCGAACATATTGCAGAGTATTCTTCTGAAATATTCATGGCGTGGGAAAGAAAGAAAACTACGTGAATCGGTAAGCATACCAACAAAGCGGCTCAATAATCCCATATTCGAAAGAGCATTGATTTGTTTGATCATACCATCTTTCTGATCAAGGAACCACCAACCCGACCCAAACTGCACTTTACCTGCAACAGAACCATCGTTGAAGTTACCAATCATGGTTGCCATTAACTCGTTATCGGCTGGATTCAAGTTGTATATAATTGTCTTGGCCAATCTGTCTTCAGTATCCAGCTTATTTAAAAACTTAGATAAGGCCTGACCCTGGCTGAAATCACCGATTGAATCCCAACCTGTATCAGGTCCCAGAACTGATAGCATACGTGCATTATTATTACGCAATGCACCTAAATGGTACTGCTGAACCCATCCTTTTTCATGATCCCAGAAAGCAAAGTGAACCAGCATAGCTGATTTAAATTTCAGAACTTCCTGGTGAGAAAGAGCCTGGTTGCTGCGAATTTTTAAAAAGATAGATTTTATCTCTTCATCGGTATAATCCTCAGCATAAATTTGCTCTAAACCATGATCTGAAATTGAGCATCCGTTTGCAGCGAAGTAATCATGACGATTCTTAAGTGCTTTGAGGAAAGTATCAAAGTCAGAAATGCTCAAATCGGTAACAGCTTCTAATTTTCCGATATAGGCATTTAAGCCTGCCACATCTTCTGCTGCCATCGCCTTGTCGGGACGGAAAGCAGGACGAACGATTATTTCAGCGCCATCTTTTGAAATTTGCTGATGAAAGTTTAAAGAATCAATCGGATCATCCGTGGTACACACGGCTTCGACCTTGCGGCTTTTTAATAATCCCTGAACAGAAAATTCTTTGGTTCGCAGCTTTGCAGTACACTCTTCGTAGATTTTTGCTGCCGACTTCCCGTCTAAAATATCGTAAACATTAAAGTATCTCTGAAGCTCGAGATGAGTCCAGTGATATAATGGATTACGCAAAGTATAAGGCACCGTTTCTGCCCATTTCTGGAATTTTTCGAAATCGCTTTTTTTACCGGTAATGTAATCCTCATTGATTCCATTAGCTCGCATTGCACGCCATTTATAGTGATCGCCATATAACCAAACCTGCGTTATATTTTCAAAGTTTATATCATTGGCAATCTGATCTGGCGGAAGGTGATTGTGATAATCAATAATCGGCATATCCTTAGCAAACTCATGATAAAGCTGCTGAGCCGTTTTTGTATTCAGTAAAAAGTTCTCGTCTAAAAAATTCTTCATTATATTATACTTTCGCTAAAGCGTCATTTATTAATAAACTAGAGTGAAACCCCACGTTTCCACGGGATAAAATCGTCCTGACCATGTCTAACTGCACTGACTTCTATTTCGCCGCTGGCAACTCTGATTACATAATCAAGAATACGCTCTCCGGCTTGTTCTATCGTTTCTTCACCCTCAATTATCGTCCCGGTATTCACATCCATAATGTCATTCATCTTTTGGTACAAGATGGTGTTCGTTGCGATTTTTACTACAGGAGCTATCGGATTGCCAGTTGGAGTTCCTAAACCCGTGGTAAATAAAACCACATTCGCACCAGAAGCTACTTCGGCTGTAGTAGATTCTACATCATTACCAGGTGTACACAATAGGTTCAAACCTGGTTTAGTAACCTTTTCAGGATAATCGAGGATTTCGGTAACCGGCGAAGTGCCTCCTTTTTTGGCTGCCCCGGCAGATTTAATAGCATCTGTTATCAGGCCGTCTTTGATATTACCAGGAGAAGGATTCATATCGAAGCCTGAACCAGCTTCTTCAGCTCTTTGAGCATAGGTTTTCATCAGATGAGAGAAACGCTCGGCACTCTCAACCGTAACACAACGGTCGCTAATGTTCTGCTCAACACCACAAAGCTCAGGAAATTCGGCAAGAATTACCGAGCCGCCTAAAGCCACCAATAAATCTGAAGTATAACCAATAGCCGGATTTGCGGATATACCAGAGAACCCATCAGAACCGCCGCATTCTAAACCGATAGTGATTTTACTTAAAGGTGCTGGCTCTCGTTTGCATTGATTGGCTTGCACTAAACCGGCAAAAGTTTGTTTAATAGCTTCAGAAAGCAGTTTAGCTTCTGTACCTATTTTTTGCTGTTCAAGAATATATAAGGGCTTTGAAAAATTCGAATCACGTTTTTTGATTTCGTCCTCAAGCATTTGCACCTGGGCATTTTGGCAACCGAGACTCATGACTGTTGCTCCGGCTACATTAGGATGAGTAATGTATCCCGCCAACAAGGCACACAAAGCCTGCGCATCGGAGCGGGTACCCCCGCAGCCTCCCGCATGTTTCAGAAACTTTACTCCGTCAACGTTTGGAAACAAACGCTCGGAGGTAGGCACATAATCCACTTCAGAAAGTTGAGAATTTAAAATACTGTTCAGGTCCGAACCGGACTTATACATATTGATAAGCTGCTTCGCCTGATTGGCATAGGTTTCGTTGCGACCATAGCCTAATTGTTTCACCAAGGCTTCTTCTAAAACTTCAAGGTTACGGTTTTCGCAAAATACCATTGGTATAACTAACCAATAGTTTGCTGTTCCTACGCTTCCGTCGGGACGGTGAAATCCGTAAAACTTTTTCGATTGGAACTTTGACACATCCGGAATATTCCAGCTTGTTTTTCGCTCGCCGATTGTAAAAGTACTGGCGGCATGTTTCAGGTTTTCTGTTGAAATAAGTCCTCCCCGAGGGATTTCAGCCTGCGCCTTTCCAACTAGTACACCGTACATCGTGACTTCATCGCCGGGTTGCAGATCACTGGTGGCAAATTTATGTTTCGCCTGGATTTTATCTTTAAGAAGAAAGTCTTCTCCTTCAAAAGTAACCGTTTCTCCTTGCTGCAAATCAGCTAAAGCTACTAGGACATTATCGTGAGGATGAACCTTTAAAACCTTTTGTTTCATGTATTAATTTATGAATGTTAAATAATGTTATTAAAAAACCGGGGCTAATGTAGAAATTTGCGACATCTAAACGATTCATTACCTTAATAATAACCTCGCCCACCGAATTATCTAACAAAAATATTTAATTATTACTGAGAAGACGCAGAATTATTATTGTTTGCTGCATTCCAGGCAGGGTAATCGACTTCTAACAATTTTTTCGCCCACGTACCATACCAGCCATAACCAACCCTCCTCTCATATTCTATATCTTTTATATCTTTTTTCTTATCTCCATTTCTTCCGCTGAAAAAGGGCTCATTGGTTTCCACATCATAAAATCTCGCCCAAATAGAACTTTGAGGATCTTTTGAAATTACTCTATCAAAACCCTTTGCCAAAGACGCATCAGGTTTATTCTCGAATTTATACCCTTTGATTTGAACTTTTTTTAACCATTCAACACCTGCTGTCACAGAGGTTTTTATTCTTTTAGAAGGATTCTTCTGACGGATCAAAAATTCAAGAATTTCAGCCGATTCCATTCCACTTAACGACACGAGCTCGTAGCTTCTTGCTTTTGCCGGGAGTAACGTATTTTTATCATGCTGTGCGCACCACGCCGTTAATTTGCCATTAACCTTAACTTGCGTATTAAGGAGACACTCGATACCTTTCTGTACCGCAAGTTTGGTTGAGTCGATAAAGGATTTATCAACCAGGCCCGTGTAATTCGTTCCAGAACTTACATCCTCCAACAGATTTAGCACATTAACCATAGCATTATCATTGTACGTAATGTGCTTTCGGTAACCACTGGTGTCTGGAAAGAATTGCGGCCAGCCACCATTAGAATACTGTGCTTTCAGTAAATACGAAAGCCCCGTTTTTACAGCATTTAAATAGGCTTTATTACCCGTCGATTTATATTGTTCTGTTAGAACTCGGATCTCTTTTACTGTTGCACCGTTATCAATCGTTGCATCATTTCTGGAATAATTATCTTTAATACTTGCTTCCTGAGCGGCGGAAAACTTTTTAGTATAATCTACTTTTTCACCGTCCAAATGTTTAGACCACCCCCCAGAACTTCTCTGAAAGAGGAGCATATTTTGAGCCATCAGTTCACGCGAATCTAAAGTCGGCTTATCAGCCGAGGATTTAACGGGTTTCTGCTGCGCCGTCGTCATTAAACAGCAAACCATACCGAGGGATGCCAAACTCAGACGTAACCAAAATTTCGTGCACTTTCTCATTTTTTTGATATTTGAGCTAGTAACCAGTTAACCAAATCCTTAGCAGCCTTGAAGTTTTCGTATTGTGCCGGAAGCTTTCTTCCATCAACATACTCATTATAGAACCATGGATCGCCCACCGCAAAAACAGTTCCCTTGCCCACCTTAGCGGTAGCCATCACTATATTTTTACCCGATGTAAAGGCTGGCTTGGCAGGTGCCGAAAGTTTAAGAGTACTTATTTCTTTGATGTATACTTTCTTAGAAGTTTTGAAAATAGGATGTTTAGCAGGAATAGTAAATGCTCCGGTCTCGTATGCATCATTTTTCACGGCATTGATCATATCCGCATTGAAATGAATTCCAAACCGTTCAGAAATGGTGTTGAAATTAGTCAATTCAGCATTTGTAAAATCATTGGTCATCAAAACCAGAACTCCGCCATCGCTTACCCATTTATAAAGTTCATCAGCATCTTTAGCGGTTGCAAAGTTTGGTTGTGGTGTCTCCTTCTCTGTATCAGGATCAACAATAATATACACATCAGCATTTTGCAGATTTGAAGCTGTTGGGGCTTCTGTTAAGGTATTAGTTTTTGCACCCGCATACCTGAATAGGTTTCCGAGAAACGAGAAACCGCTGTTTGCAGCATCATTCCAGGTGTAATGGAATTTATAATTTTTGCCGAATACATCTTTTCGGGTCTCATTATTAAAGTAGTTGTCCAACGTTACCACTTTATTTTTGCCAGGTTTAGGCATGGCTGCAAGCTCCATTTCATTGGCTGCAAGCATGAATGAACCAACTCCTTTCGGGTCATTTGTGATAACTTTTTCTCTCAGATAGTATTCATAGCTTCCATCCCGATAGGGTTTACCACCCAAGCCCGATACACTTACAGTTTTTGTAAGATTTATTTTATCGGCATTAACCGTTTCAACAAATTCCGTTTGCATACCAGCATAGCCTTTTTGTGCCACACTCATATAACTTTCGGGAAGATAACCTAAACGAACACCTTTTGCTAAAGCGTAAACAAACATACTTGAAGCTGAGGATTCTAAATAGTTCCCCTTTCCATCAGGCATGTTCAATATATCATACCAAACTCCTGACTTCGCATCCTGAACACTTTGCACCGATTTGGCGAAACGATTTAAAATCGCAATAAGCGAATCACGTTTCGGTTGGTTTTCAGGAAAATATTCTAAAGCATCAACAAGGCCCATTCCATACCAGCCCATCGCTCTTCCCCAGAAATGAGGAGAATGTCCGCTTACCGGATCAGCCCATTTTTGTTCCCTCGATTCATCATATCCATGATACAAAAGGCCTGTCTTGGCGTCAATAGAATGCCTTTCCATTAAAATAAATTGAGTCGCTATATCATTGAATGCCTGCCAGTCGTGCGCCATAGCCGAATATTCTGCATAAAATGGCTGCCCCATGTATAAACCATCTAACCACATTTGGTGCGGATAAACCTTTTTATGCCAAAACCCACCTTCTGCCGTGCGAGGATGAGTACTTAACTGCTGACGTAACGCCTGTACCGCCTTTAAATATTTTTCTTGTCCCGTAACTTTATAAAGAAGTAATAAAGCCCTTCCATTTTTAATATTATCAATGTTATAGTTGTCACCATCGTAGGTTCTTATGGTGCCGTCGGCCTGAACGAAATGGTCCATACTTTTTTTGATATAATTAAAGTATTTACCATCACCGGTGCGCTGCCAGATCGCCGAAATCCCTTCTAATATCACACCTTGATCATAGGTCCATTTAAAGGGCCGGCCAGTCCATAAAGAGTCTGCCCAAATATCCATCACTGTGGCAGCCATCCGTTCTGAAACGGGTTTGCTTTGAGAAAAAGATAAGGAGCTTAAAAAAATAGCAGCTATTACTAGAAAATAGGTTTTCTTCATCTGTTGAGTCTTATTTTATGATAAGAGATTGATTAGTAGCACCCTGACTAAATTCTCCTCTTCTTACAGAGTTGGCAATACTGGTATTAGAGACCTTTATATTTGAACTGCGATCGCCAATGACATTAAATAAAAGCTCGGATCCTTGTTTGTATTGAAAATTATCGAAGCTTATTGAACTGCTGTTTTGAATATTAACAACTGGTTTAGTTTGTTCGCTTATCACATTTACGTTTTTGAAATGAATTTCTTTTGCTTCTTCTATCTCTATTCCTTTTTCTGCCTGCAAGGTCATGTTTTCAAGAAAAATATTATTAATACTCATTTCGGGTAAACCGCGGACAAAGATTGCCCTCGCTGCGCCATCAGCTACTACATTACTGATATAAAAGTTTTTGAAGGATGGAGTTTCTTCAGTAACTGGCAACATTACTACTTTCGGCGCCTCACGTTTTTCTCCGGCAACCGGAACAGGATCAACAGCGGCATAATACATATCGAATAACAATGCATCGCCAACGATATCTTTCATATTGATATTTTTAATGAAGATATTTTCAACCACCCCCCCTCTGCCTCGGGTTGTTTTAAAACGAAGGCCAATATCTGTACCGATAAATGTGCAGTCAGAAACATATATATTTTTGGCTCCGCCAGACATTTCACTACCGATGACAAAACCACCATGAGCATGATATACTACACAATTTCTAACCACAACATTTTGCGTAGGCATTGCACGTTTACGGCCTTGTGCATCACGACCGGATTTGATACAAATACCGTCGTCCCCGACATCAAATACACTATTTTCAACTAACACATTGCTACATGACTCCAGATCGAGCCCGTCTCCGTTTTGCGCATACCATGGATTTTTAGCATACACATCTCTGATAATAATATTTTCCGACATCAGGGGATGAATGTTCCAAGCCGGCGAATTCTGGAAAGTCACTCCTTCTAATAAAATATTCTTACACTGTGTCAGAACAATCAGGTTCGGACGCAGGAAATCTTTAATTTCAGCAAAATCAGAAGCAGTTTTACCCTCCGAAATTACGCCAGCCCCTTTGATTTTAGATCCTTTTAAAGAGCTTTCTGTCGGATACCAAATTTTCTTATCGTCGCTCAAGTAACCACCAGAAGCAAGAAGATTTTTCCACTGGCTTTCTGTAAGCTTATCCTTTTTCACCATTCTCCAGGCATCGCCGTTACCATCGATAATCCCTTTTCCGGTGATGGCAATATTTACCAGATTGGTACCTGATACAGGAGACTGATTACGAACCGCTCCCAAACCCTCCCAATTGGTATGAACCAGCTTATATTGCGACAGATCCTTTGTAAAAGACAATAGGGCATCCGGTTTTAAATGAACATTGACATTGCTTTTCAGCTCAATGGGCCCGGTAAGCCAAAGTCCCCCAGGAATTAATACAACTCCCCCGCCTTTTTGCGAACATGCTTCGATGGCTTTGTTAATGCTGTTGGTGTTCAGGGTTTTGCCATCTCCGACTGCACCATATGTTACAATATTAAAGGTGTCTTTTTTAAACACCGGAGCCTTAACCACAGGCATTTTTGCAGGCCATGGCTTGGGAACGGCTTGAGAAAAGCTGTTAACCGAAAATATAAGAGCAATAATAGTTGAAAACGCAGAAAGTGTGTGCTTCATAATTTACAAATTGATAATACGACGGTTTTCTGCTGTTTTTTAGCACACATTTCAAGCTTTAATAAAGATTTACTTTTGTAAGACTTATGCTTAGTGTATTGCACAGAGAATGAACCCACCAACAAGTTTAGCGAGTTTCAAACAAAAAGAGTTAGCTTTTGGGAAATAAAGTTATGCAATCGTTCCCGAGAACGTTTTCGTTCTTGTGAATAAACCAATTACCACAAAAATCGGGCGGTTTAAAAAATATGTCCGATTATAAAAATCGTTAAGCATCTTGAGTTTCGTTCCCTGGGCCCTACTTTTCAGGAAAAAGTTATGCATTAATGCCGTGCGGCATTAATGCATAATAAAGATCCCTAATTTTGTGAGAAACCGTATCCGTTTGTTATAAGCCCTTTTGACTTGGCGATAGTTTCGGAAGATAATGGAAGAAGATAGCGAGGAGGATCTCCAGCCTGGTATCCTTTAAAAATATCGGAGGTATATTGATCTTTATACTGAACAATTTTTGATCCCCAATCCGTTTTTACATAACCCTGCGCAACCAACGCGGCCGCCTCAACACCATTTGGATCAATGTATCGATAGAGTCCCTTAATAGCGAGATTTCGCTTACCTGAAGAGGCAGTAAAACCTTTATCAGTCCATGCATCGCTATTTCCGCGCCATCCCGGGCATTTTACAGGATAAGCCGGAGAAGTTTCATCTACGTTACACTGCGTTGTCAACATTTTGTTAATTCCAAAATCAACCATGTTAACCGCTTTTACATAGATATAATTCGATATGGTGACACCATTCGGGAATGTGTAGTAACCATTCGTTTTCAAACCATTCACCATGGCTAATTGAGTGTTCTTAATCTCCAGGATCTTTTCAGGCATTTTTCCAGTGCGGATTAGGTCATACCGACGTAACCCTTCACCAGCAAACTCAAGTTTACGTTCTTGTTGTATGGCTTCTTTTAAGGCATTGCCTGATAAAGCAGCAATGTAATTGGTAACTTGTATTGCCTGATCTGCAGCCGAAAACGCCCTGCTTCTTACTTTTTGTAATTCAGCTTTGGCCAATCCTTCCTCGCCCAATTCGGCATACACTTCAGCAAGCATTAAAATCACATCTGCCATTCGCATTTGTGGCCAATTAACACCCGACTGCCGCTGTGACGCGATATACGGGTTAGGCATACGGCTTTCATCCCATTTATTATTAGCTAAACCGCCTAAATCGCGGGAGCCCGGAGCAAAAGAGATAATTCTTTCTGAAGCATTTCCCGAATTTGCAGTCACCGTTGCTGTTACATCCCTGCGTAAATCTTTGGGGTTATAGTCTCCATAATAAAATGAAGCGTGCATACGACTTTGACCATAGGCTTTGTTGGGATAGGTATTTTTGCTACCTCCGCCCGACGGTCTGCCAAATGCGTAGGGACGCTCAGAAAACTGGCCCTGAGTTTCGCCAACTTCGTATAATGATTCTGGACTTACCAACGGCTTGTCCACTAAACCCATGTTATATTGAAAATTGTACTGGAATGGATTGTTAAATTCGGCTCCACGGGGATCGCTGGTAATTAACTTTGCGGTTCCGGAATTGTCTATACATGCCTTAAGATAGGTCTTCGCAATTTCGTAGTACTTTTTGTAATCTGTACGGCGCACATATTTGGCATTCCACTTTACGCCACCAATTTGATCGAACGTCACATTGCCATAATTAAAATCGGTTCTGCGTAAACTATATCCGCCTGCAAACAAAGCCATTCGGCCGATCAAACCCTGAGCGAAAGTTCTTGAAAAGCGTTCCGCATTAATACCTCCTTCGCCGAGACGGTACATTAATGGTTCAACACGCTTTAGTTCTGAAATTTCAAAATCGTATATCTCATCACGGGATGTTAAAGCAGCGCTATCTAGTTGAGTTGTAGAATAAATCGCTTCCTTAAAGTGCGGCACATCACCAAAATATCTAATCAGGTTGTGATATGAATAGGCACGAAATACGGCGGCTTCTCCATAAAGCTGTGTCCATGCATTGGGGGTTCCATCAGCGACCGCTTTTTGGTAGTCGGGCTTTTTCGCTATAGCCTCCATAATTATGTTAGCCCGGGCCGCCACTTTATAAAGATTCTGCCAGGCACTAACCGCATTTGCATAATTAATAGATATTTCGGAGGCATACAGACCTTCGGGAATATGCCGTGCCTGCGCATCGTAGCTTTCAGGATGGGTTTCAGCGTCCGAACCTACTACATCCAGGTCGTAAAACAATCCATTCATTCCGCCCCTCCAAATGTCGTAGTTTCCTACCATCACCTGGAATGCCTCACTTGGAGATAAGAATACAAACTCCTGATCCACATTTGAAGGCGACTTTGCGTCGAGAAAATCTTTCTGGCAAGATGCTGCAATAAGCATCAAAACACTTGAAATGATATATATATACTTTTTCATTTTAATATTCTATTTTTTCGTTTGTCATTAAATGGAACCCTTCTTAAAACTGAACATTTAAGCCCAATGTAAATGATCGAGCGCGTGGATAAGCGCCCCAATCCAGTCCGGTAGTTGGATATGTAGCGCCGCCCTGATCGGTGCGGACATTAACATCCGGATCGAAGCCTCTGTATTTGGTAAACAGGAGCGCATTGTATATTGATCCGTATAAACGAAGTTTGCTTACACCAACCCGGTTTAGCACCTTGGCTGGCAAACTATATCCGAGCGTAACATTGTTCAAACGAAGGTAAGAACCGTCTTCGATACCCATGGAAGATACAACAGGATTCTCATGGTAAGGAAGAAAAGTAGTTGCATTCGCATTTAACGCACTTAACGCGGCAGGATCAGTAACACTTACTAATTGTCCGTTTTGAATATCGTAGATTTTATAGGAAGAGGCTAAATAGTTAAGTCTGTTTCTGTAAAGTCCGTCTTCTTTGGATCCGTAAAAAGCCGACAGATAGCTTGCATTATAAACTTGATTACCCACACTCCAATTGAAATCAAATCTAAAATCCAGTTTTTTGTAATTACCCGAAAGATTAAGACCTCCGGTATGTTTAGGATTCATATCTCCGATAACCGAAACATCACTCTCATTTACTACCCCATCGTTGTTTAAATCTTTAAACCTGATCACCCCGGGGTAAGCCACCTGGCCACCCGGTTTGTGGGCGCCGGTTCCCTGAACGGTCCCTATAATTCCCGTTGCAATATCCGGAACCCCAGCTTTCAAGGTATAGATACCATTGGCATAAGTAAAATCATCAACTGTGTACCAGTTATCGTAGGTATATCCGCGTACCTGGCCTACTGGTTTACCCACTACAAGAGCATAGTCGCCGGTATTTGGCTGGGTCATTGACGAACCCCACTGCGTTTTATAAAGGCCATTTACACCTTCGGCAAGCTCATCTACCCTGCCTCGGTTAACATTGACACTTAAATTAGTAGTCAAACTGAATTCTTTTGAACGGATTAGATCAGTACCAAGTCCTAGCTCAACACCCCGGTTACTTGTGCTGCCTACATTGTCGTATGTATAAATAAATCCACTATATGGATCAATTGATGTAAGCATCAATAGATCTTTTGTAGAGTTTTTGTAGACCTCTAAAGACCCATACACTTTATTATTCAAAAACCCAAAATCAACACCAAGATTCCTGGTTATTGTAGTTTCCCATTTAAGATTTGGATTGGCAAGTGTTGCATCGGGAAGGTAGGCGGTCTGTTGCTGCTCATTTATAGAGTATCCGGTTGGCTTATCTGGGGCGCTCCAGTTCATTCTCCATAAGCGGGCGTTAATCGCATCGTTACCCACCGAGCCATAAGACAACCTGAGTTTTAGGTTAGAGATCCATTCAACGTCTTTCAGGAAGTTTTCATCCGAAACTCTCCAAGCCAGGGCGGCTGCCGGAAAATATCCCCAGCGATTGTTAGGCGCAAATCTGGAAGAGCCATCGGCACGAAAGGTTGCCGTAAACAAATACTTGCTGTTCAATGAATAATTTGCCCTTCCAAAAAAAGACAATAACCGGTTTGGCGTGCCAGCACTCGAGCTATAGCCAGAATTTGTAGCATTGGGGTCATCATAAAACTTGTTCATCATCGCAAAAGCCTGATCTGCGTCAAATGAGGCCGGATAATATTTACCCCAGATTTCGGTACCTTTAGATCCTGAATTCATAAATTCCTGACCAGCAAGAAGGTTCAATGTATGATTTTTGCCCAGACCCTGTACATCATAGTTTAATGTATTGGCCCAACGCATATTCCAACCTTCAGAGGTACTGATTTCGGCATTACCACCGAATGTTTTATTCCCCGCATTGTCAAAATAATTATTGTAAACTGCTCCGGACCAGGTATTGTCGCGATTCCAGTTAGTATTCAGACCTAGTTCCGATTTCGCATTAAGACCTTTTATAACAGTCCAGTTTAATGAAGTATTTGCCCTTATTGACCTCCTTACACGTTCGGGCATGTAATCGCCCATTCGTGAAACTGGATTGTAAATATCCTGCAACACATAATCGTATAAACCAAGCTGGGTGTTTTTACTATCATCTAATTCTCCCATTACATCTTGTGTGGCAATTGGGCGAAACCAATAAGCTGTCGATAAAATCGATCCCTGACCATTTGTTGTACTTTCGTCGCCAAGAGAATTAATATTAGTAAAACGAGTATCAAGAGACAGAGAAAGCTTTTTAAACAATTGTTGATCGAGTTTAAACGACACATTGGAACGTTTAAAATACGAATTGATCTTCATACCATCCTCGTCGATATGATTGAGAGCAATCAGAAACTTTGTTTTCTCCGTACCGCTGCTAATGTTGATGTTATGGTTCTGAGAAAATGAATTACCATAGGCTTGTTTTGAAAAATTGGTAGCAGCCACGTTTTTATAATGGTCAATTCCCTCAGGATTATTGTAAGTAGCGCTTGATGCGCCGATGCCCCACAATTTTTCCCATCCCTGTGCATAAGAATTACTGATTGCCTTAGCATACGCCCAGTTATATGCCAGATAATCATAAGCACCCATGGTTTCCATGTACTTTGTCGGTGAATTAAATTTAGCGTAGCCATCGTACCCAATTTTTAGTTTACCATCCTTTCCGCTTTTGGTGGTTACGATGATAACTCCGTTTGCACCACGAGCTCCGTAGATGGCTGTAGATGAAGCATCTTTTAACACATCGATGCTTTCTATTAAATTAGACGGTATATCATTAATGGACCCGACAGGGAAACCATCAACAATAAACAAGGGTTCATTACTTTGAGAGATAGAACCACCACCGCGTACTCTTATGGAAATTGCCGCATCCGGACGACCATCCTGACTTACAACATTCACACCAGGAAGCTTACCTGCCAATGCCTGTGAAGCATTAGCCACCGGAGCCGACGCTATGCTTTCGCCCGAAACAGAAGATACCGCACCAGTCAGATCTCGTCTTTTAACCGTTCCGTAACCAATCACTACCACCTCGTTTAACTCGCTTGCGGTAGCATTAAGTACAATGTTCAGCGTGGTTTTTCCCAATACTTTTTGCTCAACTGTTTCGTATCCCAGATACGAAAATACCAGAATAGCATTTTCAGGTGCTGTAATCGAATACTCGCCATCGATATTCGTGGTAACGCCCTTGTTAGATCCTTTTACTTTTATAGTTACGCCAAGTAATCCTTCGCCGGCCTTATCCGTTACTTTTCCACTTATTACAATGTCGGAAAGAGACTCTTTCTTTTGAATTGCGATAAGCTCGTTGTTAATAAACTGGTAACGTAAACCAGATCCTTTTAAGACTTCTTTTAAAGCTTCGTCGATGCTTGCATCTTCCAGTTTAACCGATATCTTCTGCGTTATCTCGCCAAGATTCTGATTATACAGAAACCTGTAAGAGGATTGTTCCTCAATCTTGCTTATTGCATCAGCTATTGCTGATTTCTTTACCTGAAGATTAATTTTACCCTGAGAAAAACCTGTTGCCGAAGCACTTATCGCAAACAGAAGTATCAGAATTCCAGTTAGGTTCATAATAAGAACAAAATTTGAAGGGAACGATTTTCGAGAAACCGTTAAAAAACATTTCATACTTTTGATTAGGTTAAATTGAATAAACCAACTTGTTGATGGGTTGGGGTTAATTAAAGTTTAATCCGTTATGACGGGGAATGCGCCAACATTCCTCGTTTTTTTATTTTATACCGGATGCATTTTTTTCATACGATTTAATAAGTATTTCACGCCCGTGAATTTCAAAATCAAATGCTGCTACTTTTTTCAAAGCGTTAAATGCCTGGTCGGCCGTTTCCTTTTCAAAAGATCCGTTAAAAGTCAATGCCCGAACACTATCGTCTTGAAATTTGATTTCAACATTATACCAACGTTCGAGTTTTTTAGCTAAGTCGTCGAATCTTTCAGCCCGAAACTCAACCCTGTTATAGATCCATGCTGTCTCTATCCGCTCTTTCTCCTGAAGTTTTGTATCCAGGTTAACTATTTTAAACAGTTTCTTCGACTCTAACCCTGATCCGGAAGGAGCAGCCGATACCGGAACAATCAATTTTTGATTAGGCACCAAAAACACTGACGGCCTTGTTTTATTAGCATTATCTGTCACCTCTATTTTTCCGTGCAAAAGTGTGGTTTCGATACTTCTATCGTCCGTATAACATTTTACGTTAAAAGCGGTGCCATGTACTTTAACATCAATTTTACCGGCATGTACAATAAAAGGTCTGTTTTTTTGCTTTGCTACATCAAAGAAAGCCTCTCCCTCCAGTCGCACTTCACGTGTGGGGCCCGAAAGTTCAAAATCATAATACAATTTAGAACCTCCATTTAACCACACGGTACTTCCATCGGGCAAAAGCACTTTGCTTCTGCTTCCATTCTGGGCTGCAACAATTTGCTCAGGCTTGGAAGCGGTCAAAGGAACTGGCCTGTTTAGGAAAAACAGGGCAATCAGGACGACCGAAGCGGCATACGCATATATTAAACGCTTCGAAAATAGCTTCCAAATAATGGATTTTGATTTTTTTAACTCAACAGCACTTTCTCGCTCAATCTCGGCCTTAATAATGATTTTTTTGAACAAATTTTTCTCTTTCCCCTCTTCTTCCAGAACATTATCATCCGCTAAGTTCTTACTCCATAATTGCTTTAACAGGCTAAATTGCTGGTACAGACAGGGATCGTTTTGCAACAAAGCATTGAGTTCACTTTGTTCATCAGATGAAATTTCGCCGCTCAGGGAGCGACCGATCATGATCCATATTTTATTGCTATTGTCCATTAAGCTTTATAGAGCGCTTTTTAATGAAGACAGCAGAACGGAAAAAATCTACTAAAACTATTTTTATTTTTTTTGTGTGAGGAGAAATCCTCTAGGAGATTTGATATTCAAAGCAGAGCATAAACGCTTAACTGCGATGGCCATTTGAGTGTCTATGGTGTTCACGGAAATCTGCAAAATTTCAGCGATTTCTTTGTATCGCAATTCATCCTCCCGCACCATCTGAAAAATTAACCTGCACCTTGGCGGAAGAGAATCTATTGCACCCTGAACTGATTGCATCAATTCTGAGGTAACTAAAAGATCGTGAGGAGTATGCTCTTTTGAATGCTGATCAAATTCTGAAACTTCGAGCGATTGGGTAACTATCCTCCGTGCTTCATGAGATAATGCATTTAAAGACTGGTGTTTAATTGCTGTATACAAATACACATTAAGATTCTGAATCTGAGTTACATCCTCCCGTTTACACCAGAGTTTTACGAACACATCCTCTACTACTTCTTCAGAAAGCTCTTTAGATTTGGTATAGGTTTCTGAAAATGCACGCAATCTTTTATGATAATAAGCATATATTTTTTCAAAAGCTTGCTCATCACCTTCTGATACCAGTTTTTGATATTCGCGCAAGCACTCAAGAAAGGGTTTCTTATGCAAGTTCATAATTGGATAATAAGCAGCAAAAAATCTATTGCGAGAAGTAAAACAGAATCAAATGATCTGGCTTAGGAATTGGCTAGCTTCTCTATCAACAATGTTACACATTTGCGTACTCCTTTTCAAATTTTCCTCGGGGAATCTATGCAATCGTTCCCGGCCCGGAAAAACGCCCTAATTTGGACAATAAGGGTGTTGTTAAAATTAAGGTCGGCTAAGGTTTTTAACAAAGTTCATTTCAGTCAGCCAGCTTTCGCAGAGGGTAGTCCATTGGTCTGTCGATCCTGGATTATTTCTTAATGCGATGGCGTGGCCGCCAAAAGGAAATGTGTGAAGGCTACCAGAAACACCCTTTTCAACCAGTGCCGAGTAATACAAAATACTATTTCTAACATTAACTGATTTGTCGTTAAATGCATGAACGATGAAAGCCGGAGGTGTTTCGGGGTCGACTCTATAATTTGGAGAATACTCCTTCATCTTTTCTACGGTTGCAGTTTCTCCCAATAAATTTCGGCGGCTTCCGATGTGAGGGAAATCAATCAGATCTATTACTGGCGATACCAAAATTGCAAAGTCGGGACGGAAAGACATCTTATCTAATACATCCCCTACCTTTGAATAATCATCTTTAAACGTACTGGCCAGTGCCGCCAGATGTCCTCCGGCAGATGAACCTTGAATGCCTATTTTATTTGAATCGATGCCCCAGTTTACTGCATTCGCACGAATTAATTTTATGGCCCGTTGCGCATCCTGCAAAGGACCTTTCTCGCGCTCTTTTAAATCCGGCGAGTTGGGGAGACGATAATTTAACACAAAAGCACTTATTCCAATTGTGTTAAACCATTTTGCCAACTGTATTCCGCTGATTACATAGGCTAAGCGTTCGTAACCGCCTCCGGGACAAATAAGAACTGCTGCTCTTTTATTCTCCTGTATTGAAGGGAAATAGGCATAAAATCCAGGGGTGCCCACTCTGAAAATCCGTTCATTAGATATGCTGTCTTTTAACTTTAAACCTTTGGAATTAGGCATTTTTCCTTTGGCCCACAAAGGAATAAACTCTTGTGCTTGTGTACTTAAAACTCCTATTGAAAGCAGAAGTACCAAATAGATTTTTCGAATCATAATATATTTAAAATCAATTTTATTTGAGTGTGTTAAGCCTGCATACCCCGGCCAATGGATTCCAACCAGGGAACACTTGTGGTATTGAAATAGCGTTGACCTCTTCATCAGAAAGTTGTTTTGCCCAACTTACTCTGGAACTTGTATCAGCGCCCGGGCCATAGTTTTTATATTCCGAGTACCTTGCAGTTTTAAATTTTTCTGTATTGTTCCAGTTCGCCCAGCCACCAGGTATAATGTGACTGTCGATATAACAATAGATATAAGAAACATTTGAATACGGTTGCCATGGCCGGCCTAAAGAAACTTTGTGCAGAGCGCTGTCTCCTGTCAGTTTACAGTCGTAGAAAACAAAGCCGAAAGGATGCGATTGTGCTGTTGAGGCTGCTGTAACATGCGAGTTCTTTTTGCTATGGATATGGCATTGTTCGAACCAAACAGTAGCAGATCCAAATATAAAATCCGTCGTTCCTTCTATATAACAGTTCTTATAATATTGCCGGCTATCCTCTCCGTCAACAAGCAAAATATCCTGGTTGCCAAGTATCCGGCAATTTAGAAATATGACTTTGTCTCCCCGAACATCTAATGCAACTGCCTGCCCTGCGGTAAAGCCCGCATCGTTTCGGAAAGTGATATTCTTGGCAGAGAAATTATCAGCATTGATTTGAAAACTGTAGGAATTATGTGTGTTAATCGCTCCGACCTTTGCAGATATCACACCAGGGTGATCGTCATAAGCAAGAATAGTTTTGAATTTGTCCTCGCCAATTAAGGTGACGAAGTTCTTCTGGGCGACAAGAAGCAGTTTTTCTTTATAAAATCCATTCTTAATAACAATCACCTGCTCTTTTCTGTTCCCAGCCGGAACAGCATCCAGCGCCTCCTGAACTGTTTTAAAATTACCGGAGCCGTCTTGCGCAACAACTATTTTCTTCGCATGTACGTGATTGAATAGAAAATTAAAAAAGACAGTTAATAAAATCAGTTTTTTCATCAGGATATAAATTGTTTATTGAGTAGTAGTTATTTTCAAAGGTCTCAATGAGATCGCTTGGCTAAGTTTTTAATGGAGATGAAGCTATCATGCGAATATTTTCACTCGTTTATTTTATTAGCTGTGTTCGAGAGAACGCTTCGCTAAGTTTATTACTGTTTGTGAGAGGTATGCTCATGATGGTTTCATTATTTTAAGATTGATAGTTTACGACGGACTACAAGATTAAAAAAGATTTTGATTACAGATCAATAAAATCAATGCAAACGTTGCCGGGATTTTCCGGGAACGTTTGCACACTTTTTGGTGCCGAAATCGATACAGCAAGGAGTCTCGTTTTGTATTTTTGCTCATAACCAATTAATTCCACAATCGGAAACCAATCAAAATGAGAAAAGTAAACCTATTTATTTTAGGGCTGGCGATGTCAACGTTGGCATTAAGTAATTGTAAAAAGAAATCCAGTCCGGCGCCGGAAGGGCCCAATACACCAAACAATCCAACACCAACGGAACCAAGTACTCCAACGCCTGTGAATGAGCTCGCTATTGCATTTCCCGGTGCCGAGGGATTTGGAAAAGACGTCACCGGAGGGCGTGGAGGAAAAGTGATATTCGTAACAACTATTGCAGATGGCACCCAGGAAGGCACCCTGCGCTATGCTCTTAATCAAACAGGTCCAAGAATAATAGTATTTACGCTGTCTGGAACCATAGCTCTCAACTCAAGTCTTACGATTAATAACGGCGATGTAACCATTGCAGGCCAAACGGCTCCGGGTGATGGTATCTGCGTAAAGAATTACCCTGTGACCGTTAGTGCCGATAATGTAATAATACGTTATATGCGTTTTAGAATGGGAGACGAAAAGGGCGTTGAAGCAGATGCGCTTGGCGGGAGGTTCCATAAGGGTATCATAATAGATCATTGTTCGATGAGCTGGTCAGTCGACGAAACCGTATCATTTTACGCAAATGAGAATACCACCGTGCAATGGTGTATAGTTGCCGAAAGCTTGAGAAATTCGGTTCATGATAAAGGGGCACATGGATATGGAGGAATTTGGGGCGGCAAAAATGCATCTTTTCACCATAATTTACTCGCTCACCATGATAGCCGAAATCCTCGTTTAGGCGAAGAAGCAGGTAAGGCTTTTGCTTTAACAGACCTGGTCGATATCAGAAATAATGTAATTTATAACTGGGCAAACAACAGCTCTTACGGGGGTGAGGCAATGAACATTAACTTTGTCAATAATTATTACAAACCGGGGCCGGCGACACCTACAGGCAGCAAAGGCGGAAGGATTTTTTCGCCCGATAAAAATAAAACAATTGGTACCGAGGTTTATGATATCTGGGGAAAATTCTATATCAATGGCAATTATGTGGATGGCTATTCTGGGGCTACTGCCGACAACTGGGGCCTCGGAGTATATAACCAATTTCATAGTAGCTACGGCACAGTATCTCAGGCAGACAAAGATGCTATGAAAAGATTAACGGAACATCCAACTAATAATAATGTAACAACACATACAGCTGAGACTGCTTATTTAAGAGTTTTGGATTTTGGTGGTGCTTCCCTAAAAAGAGATACTGTTGATCGAAGAATAATTAAAAATGTGAAGAATAAAACCTTCTCCTTTCCGGGTTCAAATGGTTCGGTAAACGGAATTATTGATACACAAGCGGATGTAGGCGGCTGGCCTTTGTTACAATCGCTACCAGCTCCGACTGATACCGACAAAGATGGCATGCCTGATGCCTGGGAAACGGCAAAAGGCTTAAATCCAAATGTAGCGAACGCCAACGGCCGCAATTTAAGTACCGGTTATGACAATATTGAGGTTTACGTCAATAGCCTGGTCAAAACCATTACTGAAGAACAGGTTAAATAAAACCAAATCATTTTTCTAGCCATAAATGTTTCAAAAACAAATCAGTACAATAGTATTATCAGCCTTCATGTATATCGCTCCGTCTGCAGCACAGCAGACAGGGCGATATATAAACGATCTAACTACAAACGACTGGAAATTAATTCTCGATAAAAACGCATCCTGGATAACTGATCCATTATATGCACCGCCTGTTAATATAAAGAACATCAAAACAAATTTGCCGAGCGGCGGATGGGATTTACTAAGTAAAGAACCCGGAATTGTCACCAAGCTTCCTGCAACTGTTGAACAGTTTTATTGGGGCGAGAATGGAAATTCGTTTGGAGTATCCGGAAATTATTTAGGTGTATCCTGGTTCAGCACCAAAACGAGTATACCAGCTTCCTTAAAAGGTAAAAGATTAACGCTGAACTTTGAAAGCGTTCGCTTTAGAGCGGAAGTTTTTGTTAATCGCAAACTAGTTGGATACGACTTAGTGAACAGCACTCCTTTTGAAGTCGATATTACCAATGCCGTTCAATACGGCAAGGAAAATGAGATTGCTGTACGCATCACCGATCCAAACGGAAACTTTGACTGGCGTGATTCACAAAACTTTATGTGGGGAAATTACCGAACCAATCCAACCCATGGCTTTGGCGGCATAACCGGGAGAATAAAATTGCTTGCTACTGATAAGATCTTTATCGAGGATATTTTTGTAAAGAACAAACCAAAGGCAAACGAAGTGGATGTACAGATCACTACCAGGAATAACACGAATAAACCTAAAAAAGGAACCTTAATAGTTGAGATAAAAGAAAAAGGAAGTCAAAAGCCGGTGTTTCAAAAATCATATCCTGTCATCCAGGCATCAAATGGAAATACAATCAATACCTATACAATTGCACTTGATGAAGCAAAACTTTGGAGCACCGATGATCCGAACTTATATACGCTTACTGCTGTTTGGAAGGGTGGTGATAATAGCACCGACGAGTACAGTCAGCGTTTTGGGTTCAGGTGGTTTGAAGTACGGGATGTTGATGGTGATAAGCAATTCTATTTAAATGGAAAGCGTTTTGTTGCACTTACATCCATCAGCTGGGGGTTTTGGCCGGTAAATGGAATTGCTCCCTCGGATGAATTGGCGAAAAAACAAATACTGACCGCAAAAAAGATAGGTCTGAATATGCTGAACTTCCATCGCACTATAGGGCAACAAAACGTACTCGATTATGCAGATGAACTTGGGCTACTTTATTTTGAAGAACCGGGCGGGAACCAATATCCGGCAGATCGTTTCAATGCAACAGATGCGCTCGGAAAAAAACAGGCAGATTTTTATTTCGCAACCCGCAATGAAAAGCTTTTCCGAATGATTAAACGAGACAGGAATCACCCCTCTCTTGTAATCTATAATATGCATAACGAACGCGGAGCGCAACCACAAAAGCAGGATAGTCTGCAAATGCTTGCCGCCCATAAACTGGATGAGACCCGCATCATCACCTATAATTCTTCAAATGGTGATATAAAACAAGGACCCGACAAACGCTTCAAACTTCACTTACTCCCGTACGATTTCACATTCCGTGATTATGGATGGTTCGATCAGCATCATGCCGGCGGTCCGGGCACCTACCACGACAATCTGTATAAAGGTCCAAAAGATTACCTGAAATATTTTGATCATAAGGATGAAATAATTTATTGGGGCGAGGAAGGTGCCATCGGTACACCTCCCAGATTACAATTGATCAGAGATGAAATTTTAAAAACAGGTAAGAATATAGGATGGGAAAGTGAAGCCTATTTAAAATGGTATGATGCATATGATAACTTTTTGCAGAAAACTCCAGGCTTTAATAAAGCATTTCCAAATGTAGATTCACTTACCAGAAAAATGGGAAATGTGGCCTTCTATTATCAGGGAAGAGCCATTGAAAACATCAAAATAAATAATCTGACGGATGGTTATGCGGTGAATGGATGGGAGAGCATGAAACTTGAAAATCATTCGGGCATTGTAGATAATTACCGCAATCCAAAAGGTGATCCTGGATTAATTTCTCGTTATACACAACCCGTGTACGTTGCAGTTAAAATGAACCGCAAAGTATTGGGAACGGGCGATACCTCAACAATTGATTTTCATATCGTAAATGAGGCAAATCTTCATGGTAATTATACTTTAGAAGTTGAGGCAATTGGAGATGACGCCAAAACTATTTTAAACAGAAGCATCCCTGTAAAGGTTACCGGCGGCTCAACATATGGCGAATTGCTTTTTGCAGGTCTGAAGCTGGTTCCTCAAAAAGGCGGCTATATCACTGTGAAAGCAGAGTTGAAAAGAGATGGACAAACAATGGCAAAAGGAAGTGATGAACTTTTTGCTGTGAGCCTAAATACTACAGGTATACCTGCTACGGGCATGGTAGCTGACACCAGCGGCGTAATTGCGCCATTTTTAAAATCAGTTGGGATTAATTCATTCAAAGAATTTAAATCAGGAAGACCAGAAGGAAAATATATGGTTGTTGGCGCTTTCGAACCGCAGCAAACCGGAAATCCTCTGGTAACAGAAATATTGGAATGGGTGAATGAGGGGAACACCCTGCTTGTTATTGGCAATACCGAGAAATGGGCGACTTTTCTTGGCCGTAAGGAGCTAATAGATTACCGTGGGTCAAAAGAGTTGGGAACAACCTGGTATGGAGGAAATTACTTTGTTAAGCAACATAAACTCTTCGAAGGCCTGCCCCAAAATTGTGTATTCAACTGGGAATACCAAAGCCTTGCTACCTATAATAAAAGCCGGGTTGGCTTAAGAGTTTTAAATGGTGAAACAATTGTTGCCTGCGTATCCGACCACAAGCCGGAAGTGTATTCTGCTTTAAGTATTATTCAGCACGGACGAGGTAAAGTAATTTTGTCAGCCCTGGATATTATCTCAAATTTAAAGGATATAAGTACTGGGAAGCGTGCTGAAGGCGATGGCGAAAATGCCGCGATGACCACTTTTAACGTGTCTTCAAAAAATAAAGCTAATATTATTGGGCAGCAACTTCTGCTCAATATGATAAAAGCAGCCAACTAAAAAATCTATCAGGTGCAGGCAAAACAGAATTATTGCTTGCACCTGACAAGGTCGACAAAAGATGTAGAATTTCTATTTCTTTAATTGCCTTTTAATCCAGTCTATTGATTGCTGGTTTGTTTCCGGGAAACGCCAATGTCCGGATATTGGCGTAATGACTATTGTTTTGGATGCTTTAATCGAGTTAACAGCGGCAAAAACCGAGGTTGGTGGAACAGTATTATCATTATAGCCCCATGAATAAAATCCGGGAACCTTCACATTTTTTGCAAAATTTACAACATCATAATACCCGACTGTCCGAATTTTATCGGGACTGTTAGTTGTGCGAAGATTGCTTTGATTGAACAGGTGTGGCCAACCGCCTGCCCTTCCATGTAAATAACCCGTAACATCGCAAAGTGCGGGATAAAAAGCCGATAAACAAGTTACCCTTTTATCTAATCCAGCAGTAACTATCGAAAGTGCCCCACCCTGACTTCCGCCAGTTACTACAACATTTTTTCCATCGAATTCAGGTAAGCCGCACAGAAAGTCGATCGCCCTTACACAGCCCATGTACACACTTTTATAATAATAATTATCCTTGTCGTCAAGCTTGTTAAACGGATAGTCGCCGAAAGCATTGCTTATGTTTTTATACATCTCGGCATCCATCAGAGGCGACAGCCCATGGATCTCAATATTAAAAACAATAAATCCCAGGTTCGCATAGCTTATAGCTGGAGAAATAACTTTTACTCCAGCTCCGGGCGGTTCAAAAAGCACAGGATATTTCCCTGGAGTCTTAGGCTTACACAAATATCCATACAGGCGCTTACCCAATTTATAATTCTGCAAGTTCACCAGATACACATCAACTGTTGATGTTGATTGTTCAGGTAAACGAGTAACGATCGCATCCATAGGAATTTTAGCGGCATCGTTCTTTGCATTGATCCAAAACTGATCAAAATCCTCGGGCATCTGAACAGTAGGTTCAATTTTTTCGGGAGAGAAAGCAAGTTTAATTTCCCCGCTGTAGCTTTTCCCATCAATCAAGGTTCTTACCGTTAAGCGTCTGAAACCTGGTTGTTTATTAGTTCCTATCGCTATTTTCTCCTTACCGGTTTTCAATAAAAGAGTTCCTTTTGTATCCGGAAGAAGCATTTCCGGACCAATCTCGTAGTCTACCGACACATTCTGAATTGGCACACCAAATTTCAATACAGTTACCTCAACATTGGCAATCTCATTTACTTTATAATTCCAGTCGTTATGATCTGGAGTCAAAATGAAATCTACCAGTTTGATTGGGGCAGGTGCTAGTTGAGCCGAGACATCAGATAGTAATAAGATGCAAGCAATTACTGTAATTAGATATTTCAACTTATTCATTGATTTTCAGGCTTTGTATATGTTCGTTATTGCAAATGATAAGATCCTTTTTCTCCTGGTATAGGACCTGAAATTTTTGGCGGTTCAATGGCAGCGGCATGGTCAACGCCTTTTCCGGTTACGTTATACGTGTTTAAGAGAGACCCGGTGTATCCGGTAACCTTAATATCGCGAATTTTGGCTTTCTTAATGTTTGCTAGTGAGATACCTTTGTTGCACGTACCGGTAACATTCATAAACGTAAACCCTTCAAGAGGCTTGTTGGGATGAATAGCGGTTCCATCAACCAGAACAGGGACATCCTTCACCCGAATGTTTGTAAAACTAAAGTTTTTAATCGTTGGAATACCTTCATCGCCGGGTACCGGTACCTGATCTTGTAAGCCACTGCCGAGGATATTGAAGCGAAGGAAACCTTCTCTCATTCCAGAAACATCGAGGTCATTGCACACAATATCTTCAATAAAAGCTCCCCTACCAGGTCGACTTTTAATATAAATAGCATGAGTATGCGCCTTTATAAACTTGCAATGTTCTATCCTGACGTTTCTTATGCCGCCTGAGGTTTCGCTGCCGATACCTATACAAGCGAATATAGAATCGGCAAATGTGCAATTGGTGATATGAACATCTTCTGTTGTTCTTAGCAGAGAATACCCTTCCATTCCTCTTCCTGATTTTAAGGATATGCAATCATCTCCTGTCTCGATATCGCAATTATCAATTCGCACATGCTTACACGAATCGATATCAATCCCATCGCCGTTACCACCAGTACTGCGGATGATCAGATTCTTAATGAAAATATTATCACAGAAAGTTGGATGGATCGACCACATTAAATAATAGCTGGTAGAGAAATCTTCCAAGCGGATGTTATTGCAGCCGATAGGTTCTATCAGGGCAGGGTGCCGCAAGGGGTTCTGCGCATTTGGCCGGCCACCTAAAGCGCGGTTGCCTATAATTTTTCCCGGGCCCACAATCCCGAGATTTTCTGCATCAAAGGCGTATATCAAACTAACATGTCCTTTAATCCATTTACCTTCCCAGCGAACCTGGCTTACCGGGTAGTCCTCAAAATCAGGAGTTCCAAGGATGGTGGCACCTTTTTCAAAACGAATGAGGGTATTTGATCTGAGCTGAATTGCTCCGGTAAAGTAATCTCCTTTCGGGAAAAGAACCTCGCCACCTCCGAGAATCGAACAGCGGTCAATCGCTTGCTGAATAGCAAGAGTATCTTTTGTTTTTCCATCGCCTGTTGCGCCAAAATCGCGAATATTCAGCTGTAGTTTGGATTGTTTGGCTGGAAATTTAAGCGTAATGCTCTGACTAAAAGACTGGGTACTTAAACCCATCTGAGTCGCAAGCAGGCCAGCTCCGGCTAAAGCCGAGTTCCGGATAAAATGTCGGCGAGAATTCTTCAAATGTTATGATTTTAATGTGAACTAAAATCTGATTACAGATTCTTCTTGATGTATTCAATAAACAAAGGCCAGTCGGATGGAACGGTACCATGTCCTCCAGCATGCATATAATATCCCAGCGTATTATTTAACATGATTTTTTCTCCGGCAGACGGCATTTTCATGGCTCCAGGACCATTTTTTCCGAATAAATTGTACACCGGCTCTGCAGCAACAGCGGCCAGGAACTCCCCCTTAGGATCGGACCAATAATCAGTATCGCCTGTCTGCAGAAGGAGTGGTCTTGGTGCCATTAGGGCTATCAACATGTGAGCATCAACTGGGGAGGCGTTAAAATCAGAAGCATACTTGTGCCAGTTCGGAGCGAACTGGTAATAATATCGGGAGGTATCGGTCATGTGCGCAATGTTTTCGCCGTAGTTACGCCTGCTCAACGCAGCGCCGCCTTCGCCAGAGCAACTTGCGATCACCATCTTAAAACGCTGATCATGGGCGCCGGCCCATAAAACTGTTTTTCCAAGTCGCGAAGTTCCCTGGATTGCTACACGTTTTGAATCTATCTGTTTATCGGTTTCAAAATAATCCATAGCCCGGCTAAGTCCCCACGCCCATGCAGAAATCGCTCCCCATTCATTATCGGCGGGTTTAGACATGCCCGGTTTTAAATATTTCCCCCGAATTCCGTATTTGAAACCATCCTTAAAATCTGGCTCAATATCCCCATAATAAACGGTAGCGATGCCTATACCTTGGGATATAAAACTTACTATATCAATTTTACCAAAGGCTCTTGAAGAAGAGGCGGGAATCTTTTTCCCTTCCCGCGACCAAACATAACCTTCTTTTACACCCGGATCGTTAACCGCATTGGAATTGGCTGAAAAATTTGCCATTAAAAGCAGCGGTACCGGCTTGTCGCTTTTTATGGGCAAATAGATCAAGATATCCATTTTATGATTTGTGGTATCGCTGGAAAAATACACTGTCACTTGCTTACGTAAAGCTTTGCCATCAAGAACAGGAGTTCCATTATCAAACACATTAAAAGCCATGCCGGCAGGTCGTGGAGGCATTTTACCAAACTGCTGCTCTTCGAATAATTTAACTAGTTCGGGCCGTCGCTTTTCAGTCCAGGTTTTTGCATCCTTTACTTTCTTTCCGTTTTGGAGAGTTAAAACGTCGGGAAGCACGTAAGTGCCTACAAGCTCTTCTTCGTAATTAACCGGGAAGCCGGCAACTACTTTATTTAAGGTTTCCTTTTGTGCATAAATAAATTCGGGAACAGTTAAAGATAAGATGACCAGCAGAGTCAGTTTCATATAAAAGGCTTTAAGGAAACAGGTTACAATTATCTAAAACTATTAAATAATTATACCTCATTTAAACAAATGAAGCGGATTTTTCTCCGGAAACGATTGCATAATCATCTTGTTACATTAATATTTCATTTCACCCTAAAAGGACTAGTTAAAGCATAAAAAAAGAGGCATTCTCGAAAGAAGCCTCTTTTTCTATGCTGTTGAGCTATTATTATCTCAAATCCCTCATTGCCACTGCGTCCATATCAGAATAAACCAGGTTCTCGCCGCTCATAGACCAAATAAAGCCATAGTTTGCAGTTCCGCCGCCTGAGTGAATTGACCAGGGTGGAGAAATAACAGCCTGATGATTATGCATGATTACATGACGTGTTTCCTGTGGCTGACCCATCATGTGAAACACTATTTGATTTTCAGGCACATCGAAATAAAAATATATTTCACTTCTTCTATCGTGTACGTGAGACGGCATGGTGTTCCAAACACTTCCTTCGTGTAAAACGGTTAATCCCATAACCAGCTGACAGCTTTTTGCACCTTCTAAGTGAATGTATTTGTAAATAGTACGCTCGTTTGCAGTTGCTTTACTTCCGATGGTGGTAGGAAATGCATCTTCTTTTTTAACTAATTGTACAGGGTATTCTTTATGCGCAGGTACGGAATACATGTAAAATTTAGCTGGGTTATCAGCCGAAAGGCTTTTAAAAACAACTGACTTTGAGCCTTTTCCTATATAGAGAGCGTCTAACTTACTAACTCTGTTGCTTGCACCATCCACAACTATTTCGCCATCGCCACCTACGTTAATTATTCCAATCTCGCGTCGTTCAAGGAAATAATCGGCTCTTAAATTGTCGTAAGTTGGAAGCTCGTGTTCTTTTTTTACAGGTACTATAGTTCCAACAATCGCTCTGTCGTAGTGAGAATAGGTGAAATTAAACTGATCATCCTGCATCAGGTCATCCACCAGGAAATTCTCTCTGATCTCCGCTGTATTTAAGCCTGCAACCTCTTTAGGGCTTTGGGCATATCGTTGATTCATTAACATATCTTTTCTTTAAAATTTATTTTAAAATTAGCGTCCCATCCAACCGCCATCGACGGTTAAAATTGTCCCATTTACATAATCTGAAGCTTTAGAGGCTAGAAAAACCACAGGTCCTTTAAAGTCTTCTGTTTCTCCCCAACGGTTTGCAGGTATTCTGCTTAATATCGATTGGCTCCTCTCCGGATCTGCTCTTAAGGCCTCCGTATTATCTGTTGCAATATATCCCGGAGCAATAGCATTTACGTTTACTCCTTTAGACGCCCACTCGTTAGCGAAAGCTTTTACCAAACTTCCGATTGCGCCTTTACTTGCGGCGTAGCCAGGCACATTTATTCCACCCTGGAAAGTTAATAGTGACGCAGTAAAAATAATTTTACCAGATCCCTGCGCAATCATGCGGGCACCGATCTCGCGGGTAATGATAAACTGGCTGTTCAGATTAATATCAATAACCTTATACCAGAATTCATCCGGATGCTCTGCGGCAGGAGCACGCATGATCGTACCTGCATTGTTAACTAAAATATCTATCCTTTCGTTTTCAGCAATTACTTTCTCAAGAAAGTTTTTTACCGAATCCCTATTGCTGAAATCACACTGATAAGCCTTAAACTTTCTTCCGATCTTATTAATATCTTTCTCGGTTTCACTGCCGCTTAATGCGATAGATGAAGAAACTCCGATAATGTCAGCTCCGGCCTCTGCCAATGCTTCTGCCATTGCCTTTCCAATTCCACGATTACACCCGGTTACAAGAGCTACCTTGCCTTCCAAGCTAAATAAAGATTGATTATTACCCATAAACGTTCTTAGCGATCAAATTTGGCGCAAATTACTGTTTATAGACAAGATTTTAAATTAAACTCTGCTTTTATTTAGCGTTTAAAAGGGCTTTCGCAAAATCTTAATTAAAAAATAGTTTACCAATGATACAGGTCACCAACTATTTAACAGCACATCCTTAAGATTGCCAAGGAACACTATAGTTCCAGATTAAAGCAAGATATATGTCAATGCACCTTTTTGATTTAACAGGTAAAAATGCCCTGATAACAGGGGCCACACATGGCTTGGGAATGTCTATGGCCACAGGCCTGGCACGGGCGGGGGCTCAGATTATTATAAATGATATTTCCGAAGAAAAACTAAAAACCGCAATTGATGAATATGCCAAAAATGGGCTTAAGGTTTATGGCTACCTTTTTGATGTTACCGACGAAGAGTCCGTAAAAGAAAACATTGCTAAAATCGAAGAGGAAGTTGGCCCGATTGATATACTGGTCAACAATGCGGGCATTATAAAACGCATTCCGGTTTTGGACATGGAGGTTTCTGAATGGGAGCAAGTATTGCGAATCGATCTTACCGGACCGTTTATCATGTCTAAACAAGTAGGCAAGTCTATGGTTCAACGTAAATCAGGAAAAATAATTAACATTTGCTCAATGATGAGTGAAGTCGGACGCGAAACGGTAAGCGCATATGCCGCGGCAAAAGGAGGGTTGAAAATGCTGACGAAAAATCTCGCTACAGAATGGGCAAAATTCAACATACAGGTTAATGGTATTGGGCCAGGTTATTTTGCAACTACCCAAACTGCCCCAATCCGGGTAGATGGGCACCCTTTTAACGATTTCATCATCAGTCGTACGCCAGCAGCAAGATGGGGCGATCCCGAAGATCTACAAGGTGCTACGATATTTCTTTCATCAAAAGCATCGGACTTTGTAAGCGGACATATTTTATACGTAGATGGCGGAATTCTTGCAACGTTGGGAAAAGCTGCAAACGAGTAGCAATAAAAAGTCCCTAAGCAATTTATCTGCTTAGGGACTTGCTCATGGAGGTTTCTTATTTTATCAGGCTATTTAAATAAACCTCAACATTCGTGTAAAAACTCTTGGCGGATACTGCTTTTGAATCGGATGAATCATTGTTGTTTAAACCGTTTTTTCTTTCCCAGTCATCCGGCATGCCATCTTTATCAGAATCTGCTGGTGCAGGTAGAGATTTTAGCTCGGGCCAGCCACCGACATCGCTTTGAGAATCAATGATTCCATTGTTTGCTTTGCCCGAAACTGATACCCCATTTCGCACCTCCTGAGTGATTCTGGAATCTACAATATCGCGTTTGAAGCTTGCACCGGCGTATTCCAAAACCAGGTCATATGCTTTACGCGCTGTATGCTGAGTGATATCGGCAACGCCAAAAGGGCTATCTCGCTTAACAGAGTCCAGGTGCTGTGCATCTACACCTCCATTCCAATTGTCCTTGCTGATCGCGGGGTTTCCGTCTAAAACATTATCAGCAATATAAAATTTTCCATACGGTTGGTAAGGCTCTACAAGACGGTTCTTTTTTTTATCCCCGGTCGCTTTGCCAGGTTTGAAATAATTCGCTACGACATTATACCGTCCTTTCTCTCCGCCGTAAACGTTGTTAATCCCCCAATTGTAAATAACATTATTACGAAAATCCACTAATTCATCAGCAGTATTTGGAGTGCTGCTGGATCCACTGAAACGAGGCATCCTACTGTTGTGACTTGCTATTAAATTGTGATGAAACGAAGCTCCTCGTCCGCCCCAAATTCCTCCGTAGCCATGATCTCCTTTTTCATGCACCGAGTGGTTTAAACTCTCGGATATAATACACCACTGCAAACTGAAATTCTTATTATGGTAGAAAGAAGCACACTCATCAGTTGCCCAGCTCATAGAGCAATGATCTACTACTACATTACTTACTCCCTTAGTACCACCGAATGCATCTCCCTGATATTTTGCTTCATCACCTAATCTGAATCGCATGTAGCGGATAATAACATTATCTGCCTTAATGTTCATTGGATAATTTCTTATAGCGATTCCATCACCGGGTGCTGACTGACCGGCAATGGTAATATCAGGATTGTTAATATCAAGAGGAGATTCTAAGGCAATAGTACCTGAGATTGCGAATACGACAATTCGCGGACCTTTTGCCCTGATTGCTTTTCTTAAACTACCTTCTCCGTCATCATTAAGATTTGAAACAATTAGGACATTACCTCCACGTCCGCCTGTAGTGTATTTTCCGAAGCCTTCAGCGCCTGGAAAGGCGATGGGTTTGCTATCATTGTTTGGGGCGGTAGACTTCAGTACCTGCGAAGCGCAACTTGTAAGGGAAAGCACCCCTAAGAAAACTAGGATTTTATTCATTTATCTTATTATTTGAGCTGAGCTTCAGTAATACTTTTAACAAGGTGACTTAAATACACTTCGATATTATCATATCCTGTACTTAAATTTTTTCCGTTAGCATTTGCTACAGCAGGGTTAAGTTTATTTGTGGTTTCCCATTCATCAGGCATACCGTCTCCATCGGTATCCTTCGCTACAGTTCCCTGAGCTAAAACCGGCCAGCCACCTGCATCTGTCTGAGAATCAAGAATTCCTTTTTTTCCAGTTTTTGAGCCATTATAGGTAACGGTTCCTGTTTTAACCTCGTTTACAATTCGGGCATCTACAATATCACGCTTTAAACTTGCACCCGCGTAATTGAGTACATAATTATATGCTTCTAAGGCAGTATGCTGAGTGATTGCTTCGGAAGCGAAAGCCGTATTTACTTTAGCATTCGCTAACACTACGCCTGCAGAAAGATCAACTCCTCCGTTCCAGTTGTCAGAGGTTACGGCAGTATTCCCATCCATATAGTTTCCTGTAATATAAAACGATCCGTATCCTGGAGGATAGGTGCTTACATCACTTTCCATGGAGATTTGCATTATACGTTTGGTTTTAGTGGCTTCTGTTCCGGGTCCGGGTTTATAATAATTGGCAACCATATTATATTGCCCGTTTTCGCCTCCATACGCACTATTACCTCCCCAATTATAAATAACATTGTTACGATAATCTACGAGATCTGTACCAAAAGGACTTTTTCCCGTACCCGTTCTGCTGCCTCCATCGAACCTGGGATTACGGCTGTTATGATGGGCCAAAAGATTGTGATGAAAAGTTGCCCTGTTGCCGCCCCAGATGGCTCCGTAGCCATGGTCGTCCTTTTCATGAAAAGATTTATTCAAGCTTTCTGAAAGGATACAATATTGCATCGTAAAGTTTTTATTAGCATAAAAAGAGCTGCATTCATCAATAGACCAGCTCATCGAACAATGGTCGATCACTACATTCTGATGATACCTGCCCCATAAGGCATCCTGTTGATTCTGAGTTAAATCACCCATACGGAAACGCATAAACCTTATGATGACATTATCAGCATCAACGTTTAACTCATAATTCTGTATGCAAATACCATCACCCGGTGCCGTCTGTCCGGCAATAGTTATATTGCCGTTCTTTATTTGAAGCCGGCTTGCTAATTTGATATTTCCCGATACTTCAAAAACTATAATCCGTGCACCGACTGTATTTATAGCTTCACGTAAGCTACCTGCGCCCGAGTCATTAAGGTTAGTCACTTTTATAACCTTTCCGCCTCTCCCTCCCGTTGTGTTTTTTCCATATCCTTCAGCACCGGGAAATGCATAAGCAGTTTCTGAGACAGGTGTAGGAGTCGTAGTGGTGGAAGGAGTGATAGGAGTCGTAACTTCAGGAGCTCCCGCGCCTTTCTTTTTGCATGCCATCGCAACCGAAAGACTTAGAGCTACGCATACAAGTAATAGATTTTTCATTGTATTTAACTTTGGTAAAATGACCCGACAACCGTTCGTATGCGCTTTAGAACTTATAATAGGGAAGCAAAACTCGCTAGGAAGTATGCAAGTGTCAGCGTTATTAAATTAGTTTATGATTGTGTATAAACAACAGAACCCGCCTTGGGGTTCTGCTGTTTATGGGTTTAATAAAAAATTATAAGATAATTTTTTATTAAGGTCTCCATCTTGGATCACCAGCGGTAGCTTTACCCGAAAATCCCAAATCTCTGATAGTAAAGTTTCCATTTGCCGGATCAGCAAATAATTGCGCTGAGGTGCCGTTATATAAGGACAAGTTTGGAAATTGGTTTCCCGAAGTAAGATAATCTGAAGTTACGTAGGTGCCCATTACATCAATCGGTGTATTTGAACCAACATAAATCCCTTTAACCACTGGGGCAACTAATGGATCAGCGGCAGGGTCTTTCCATCCACCTCCCATTATGCAGTTATATAACTTAACGCCATCGGTAATATCTTTTCCGTTATAATTAATCAAGTAATTAGCTCCCGACATCGGTGCTTCATTAAACGTGCAATTTTCGATAAGGAGTGAGGACGAATTATTTTTACTAACAACTACCCTCATGGCTTTATAAATGGTGCTGTTTTTAATTGATATGTTGTCAATTCTCGGAGTAGCACCATCCACGTTTACCAGGGCATAATCTTTTAAACTATCTATCACACAGTTGTTAATAGAAAAAGTGGAAACATTAATGACTTTATTCTGTAACCTAACAAATCCTCTAAATATTTTAGCGCTGCAGTTTTTAAAAGTGATTTTACCTACAGTGGCATCACTGCTTCCGTTTAATACATATTTTCCATTATAATCCGTACTAAACATATTTAAATCTATGAATGACAGGGAATCGATTTGGCTTCCCGCAACAAAGTTAAAATTGCCAGTAAATCGTAGAGTTGCAACGGGTCCGTAGCCTAAACCACTTACCAATGTTAAGGCGCCACTTAGATTATAACTCGACATGTTATAAGTCATCCCTCTGTCGAGCAGAATAACGCTACCCGAAGGCAAAGAACTTGTTAAAGTTTGAGTAAGAATTGTAGGGTCTTCATTCCCTCTTAAATCAATAATATTACTACCCGGTGCAAATACCTGTGATGCTTTGGTTTTTACATCTTCCCAGCCCCTGACCGTAGTATTGCTATACAGATAAACGATATAATCAGACTTAGCCGTAAGACCACTGATCACTCTATATTGCCGTGTGCGATCCAGATCAGACAATGGAATCTCTTTTACAAGCGAGCTATCCGCAGCATTTAGAACCTTAATAGAAGTAACTGCACTCCCACTATTTGTCCATTGCAACTTCAAACCTGCATCGATAATATCGTTCGAGGTTAAGGGTGTAATGATTGTTGGAAACTTAGCACTCTTCATTTCTCCTAAGTATGAAAACTTGGAGTTCATCGTCGTATCAGAAGCTTTCGCTCTTACCTGAATTTGATATAGCTGATTCCATCTTAAGTTTCCAAAATGAACAAAATTGGTATCAACGGTTAAGCTTTGAATAATCGTTTTAAACGTATCCTTACTAATTTCTACCGTATAAGAGTCCGCTCCTTTAACTTTTTGCCAGGAGGTTTCAATCCAGTTTCCATTAGAGACCATATCACCTTTTAATGTAGGTCTGAAAAGGCGATTAGGACCACTTGCTACAAAGTCATCTTTCTTGCAGGATGCCATGATCGCGATGAAGACAAACATTATGACGGTGTACTTTGTCATAATGATATTTTTTAGTTTAAATGTCATAATATCTATCAATTAAAATCCGTATCCGTCGTTATTTAAAATACCTAAGCTGCTTGCAACTACTTCCTGATGAATTGGCTGAATGTATCTTAGGGGAGCTAAGCCAGTATTGTCTGAATAGCCTCTCCATGTATTAGCTACAAATGAACCTGGTGTGGATGTTGTTGGGTTATATAAGGCCGTTGATCGTAGCCAGCCAGCTCTTAAATAACCATCCGGATTGTCGCCGATTTGCGGTGAATCTTTTACAGGAGGCACTGCAGTAGGATCTTCATATCTATTCAGAAAGGTTATCGTTCCATTTGAGTTTCTCTTATAGTACAAATAATCGGCTAATTTTGCATACCCACCTACTCCGCTAAATTGATCCATTCCCATTTGGAGATTGGTATTTCTCGCCTCTGCTACTTTCTTGCCATAATTACCCCATCTTATCAAATCGTATTTCCGAAGGCACTCTCCACCAAATTCCCAGGCACGCTCGTTTACAATAGCTTCAAAAAATGATTCCTTACTTGCAGACACAGTGGCGATATAAGCCTCAACCTTTTCAGCTCTTTTAGCTTCGGGGAAAGCTCTGTTCCGAACTTTTCTTAATGCTTCTTTAGCCTCAGCTGTAGGGCCATTATTAATCTCATTTTCGGTCTCTGCAAGCATTAATAATACGTCAGGGTAGCGCATTAAAGGCCAGTTTATCCCAGTTCCCTTGTTCGTCCCTTTACCCAGGCCCTTCGGCATTAACAAACGGTTCCATTTATTTGGTGCAATAGAGGTTACCGCCACAGGTTGCTGTAACAATTCTTTATCGTAATAGACAATTGAACAGGTAGCTTTCAAACGAACATCTAAGGTATCAAATGAATAATAATAACTAGGCGGTAAGCTAAGGTAGTTAGACCCTGAACCAAACGGATGCTCACCTGCATCAACCCTTACACCATTATTCCAGGCAACATCACCGTAGCCGGGATGAAAAGCCACTTCAAACAAAACATCTTCATTTTCAGGTGTTTGATACCCATTTATGTCGATAAAAACCTGTTCGAAGTTTGGATTCAATGTATGAGGCTTCAGGGTCATTAACTTTTTACAGTAAGTATTCGCTAATTCATAATATTTCAGATAGTCATCAGCTCTTTTTTGGACCATGCCTGGATATAATCCATAACCGCCACGCATAAGCGAAAGACGCGCTATCATCCCAATGATAAACTCACGATTAATTTGCTCACGGCCATAGGTAAGCTGATCTGCCCACATCATTGTTGGCTCCACGCTAATTAAATCATCAATAAGGATGGTAAGCACCTCATTTCTATCAGTTCGAGGCAAGTAGAATTCATCACCGGTTTTAGTCGGAGTTAGTTTTAATGGAACGTCTCCCCAATGATTAATCAAGTACCAATACCAAATGGCTCTTAAACCTTTTGCCTCTCCCACTAAATGCTTCATCCGCGCGTTGCCAGACTTAAACAAGTCGCTACTCTCAATTCCTTCAATACTTTCGTTTGCTCTGTTAATTGCATTATATGCATTATTCCATACAACCAATAGGTCACGATTGGCTGGCGTTGCCTCAAAAGACCAAATATCACGTCTGTCACCTGAAGGACTGGCATTAACCGATCCTACTTCTATATCAGAATTGCCCGCGAAGTTGTTCGATACCCGAGAGGTAAAAGCATCCTGATTAAAAAGGGCGTAAATATTATTTACAGCTTTGGTAGCATCTGTCTCGTTAGAATAGATGTATTTATCTGTAAAAGATGAAGGTGATTCGGATTCTAAAAATTTCTTGCATGAAGTAGCACTAAGTGCTATTACCGCTAAACTATATATGAATATTCGTTTCATTATATTTTGATTATTAGTTTAATAGTCTAATAAATTAAAAGGTTACGTTTAAACCCAGAGTAAATGTCCTGCTCTTTGGATAGGCTGAATAATCAACACCAGGAGTTAACTGAGAATAACCACTGCTTCTGGTCGTGCTTACTTCAGGATCATAGCCCGAGTATTTAGACCATAACAAAGCATTATAGACAGTTCCATATAACCTAAATCGAGACATTTTAAATCGGGAGATTATACTCTTAGGTAAAGAATACCCAAGTGTAATATTATTCAATCTGATAAATGATCCATCTTCAACAGCCCAGGAATGAAAAATAGGCGAAGCATTTCCGCTGGAAAAAGGTGACCAGGTAGTAGCATTCTTATTTAATTCTGCGAGTGCTGCTAAATCAGTAACCAAGGCTCCGTTCTCATCGATATATTTAAACCGGTTCTCTGAATTTGAAGAGTTTAACATGTTACCGTATTGGGACCTGTAGAACATATTAAACTGAATCTTGCCAGTATTATAAATATCATTACCGTATACCCAATTAAAGAATGTTGCAAAATCAAATCCTTTATAATTGGCATTGAAACCGAAACCGCCTGAGCTCTTAGGGAGAGCATTACCAATGACCGTACGATCAGCCGCTGTTATTTTTCCATCGCCGTCTAAGTCTTTAAGCTTTAAAACACCGGGGCGTGTAGAAATTCCGCCGAGAATAGAGACAATATCAGTAACTCCGGGTTTTAAAACATAATTAGTTCCGTTATTTGATTCAAAATCATCTGTAGTATAATACCCATCCGTAACAAATCCGTACATCAAACCGATCGTTTTGCCTACATACAATCTATAGTCATCGCTGCCGCCCCTCAAGTCAGTGCCCGCCCAGTTAGACGATTGTGCCCTTTCATCTACACCATCTAACTTATCTATTTTTGAGCGATTTGTTCCAATATTGAAACTGGCGGTTAAGTTGAAATCTTTTTTCTGTAAAATAGTTCCGTTCAAACCTAATTCAATTCCTCGGTTGGACGTTTGCCCAATATTTTGCTGCTGTCTGGTATAACCCAAATATGAAGGAATTACAGATTCAACAAGCAAATCTTTAGTGGTGTTATGATAAAGATCTACAGTCCCTGATAGCTTATTGTTGAACAATGCAAAATCAAGTCCGGTATTTCTTGTAATCGTGGTTTCCCAGCGAAGATCCGGATTGATAAGAGTGCTTGAAGCGGCTGTCCAGTAAGGCTGTGGCTGATCTCCAAATCCAATTGGTCTATTAGACTCAATTTTATAAGTTCTTCTCCACAAGTTGTCACCTATCCTATTATTTCCAGCCTCTCCATAACTAACCCTCAGCTTTAAATCAGATAGAAAATCTAAATTATCCATAAAATCCTCATCTGCTATTCGCCATGCCGCCGATGCTGCAGGAAAGAATCCCCATTGCTTACCTGGTGCGAACTTACTTGAACCGTCTGCACGACCAGTTACTTCTAAAAGATATTTTCCCTTGAACGAATATTTTACACGACCAAAAAAGGAAGAAAGTTTATTTGGTGGGTTTTCGAAAGTAGATTGCTCATCTACAGTACCTAATGTAAAATTATTAAAAACTACATCTGGTTGTAAATGAGCATCGAAATATTTAGCTCGGGTAGCCTGCGTAGTTCCGTTATTTGTAAGGAGCTCCTGACCTGCTAACAGTGTAAAATCATGATTTTTAGCGTAAGTAAAATTATAATTCAAAGTGTTAGCCCATCTTATTCCATTACCGCGGTTTGTACTTAAATCCGCAACCGGTTTATCCAATCCTTCATTTCTTGCCACACCTGTTAATGGGCCATAAAAGCGTTTATTTTGGCCGTACTTTAGATCTAATCCAAGCTCTGTGCGGAATGTTAGATGTTTAATTATATCCCAATTAATAGCACTATTGAGATTAAATGTCTGTTCCTTTCTGTTTCTATAATCCTGCTTAGCCAGCTCTGTTGGACTTATTAGACTTCTTAAAAAATCTTCATAATCGTCATCAGCGCCAGCAGTTTGAGGATCAATGACGATCTGATCGGCAATACCATTTACGGGACGAGTAACTAAACCATCAGCAATACGAACTTGTGATGTTCCTGATGTTCCCGCTCCATCTACAACAGTATTACTAAAACGCGAAGCCAAATCAAACTTTAAAGTGGGAGCTATTTGGTGATTCAGTTTTAGATTTAGATATGTACGCTGATAACCTGAATTCAGCATAATCCCCTCATCTTTATTATTTGATATGCTAAAACCAAGTTTTGTTTTATCAGTACCGCCTGTAATATTCAAATTATGCTGTTGGGATATTGCAGCACTGCCAAATAGTTCCTCCTGCCAATCTGTTCCTTTTTGATTTTTGTATAATTCCAGATCGTCAAATGCTCCAAAATAACGTGTGAATCTATCTACTTCATCATTACTCCGCAAACGAGCATATTCGTAATTTGCCAAAACATATTCATATGGAGATAGTACATCAAGCTTCTTTGGTAAAGTTCTGGCCTGTCCAAATCCGCTATAGGTTATAGTGGTCTTTCCACTTTTTGCACTTTTTGTTGTAACGATTACAACTCCGTTTGCTCCTCTGGCACCATAAATAGCCGAAGATGAAGCATCCTTCAATACGTCAATGCTGGCAATATCACTAGGGGCAATATCATTAATACTACTTACCGGAAAACCGTCAACAATATATAATGGCGAATTATCCTGAGTAATTGAACCACCACCCCGTACACGTATTACAATTTCTGCACCGGGAGATCCATCCACTGTAGTTACCTGTACACCTGGCATTCTTCCGGTTAACGCCTCGGCAGCGCTCGAAACCGGAGCTTGTGTTAAGGTCTCGCCAGAAATGGAAGTTACTGTGCCTGTAAGATCACGCTTCTTTTGCGTACCGTATCCCACATTTACAACCACTTCTCCTAACATCTGTGTGTCTTCTTTCAGCGAAACGTTAATAGAGCTTTGATTGCCAACGGTAACTTCTTGTGTTGCAAATCCGATATATTTAAACACAAGTACCGGATTGCCCTCTGATGACACATTAATCCTATAACTGCCATTTACATCTGTAGTTACACCTTGGGTTGTTCCCTTAACGCTCACACTTACACCAATGAGCGGTTCATTAGCTGCATCAGTGACCTTACCGGTTACCTGTTTAGTTTGCGCCTGCGCTGTAAATAATAACATATACAGCACAGAGAAGAATAGTAAAACTTTTCTCATAATTTATTAATTGATTGTGGATGAAGATTACAACTTGTTCTAAAAAATTGGTCCCCTATAAATTGGTTATGTCTTGTAATAACAAGTTTACGCTCTTTTATTATAAGTGCCAACGATAGCACGGGAAAAAGTTATGCAATCGATCCCGGCAACGTTATCGACATTTTAAATATCATTTGAATTTAGATTGTTATGGCTTACCTTGTACTTTTTGTTACTTTAGGAAATTCTTTAATAGCCAATGAGGTTCGAACCCATCACAATAAAAGACATAGCCAAAGCACTTGGATTATCCACTTCTACAGTTTCAAGAGCTCTGAGGGGAGGATACGAAATTAGTGAAGAAACTAAGCGGATCGTGCTGGAATATGCGGAAAAGATAAATTATCGGCCCAATCCGATAGCTTTAAGCTTGAAAGAACGAAGAAGTCACTCTATTGGAGTGGTGGTGTGCGAGATTGCGAATAACTTTTTTTCGCAGGCAATTAACGGAATCGAATCAATAGCCTATAATTCCGGTTATCATGTTATCATCACCCAAAGCAATGAAAATTTTGAACGGGAAGTTCTAAATGTGGAACACCTCGCCTCAAGATCTGTGGATGGTCTGCTGATTTCTCTCTCTTCAGAAACTCCCGATATCTCCTACCTGAAAAAGTTACACGATAAAGGACTACCTATTGTTCTTTTCGACAGGGTAACCGAGGAAATTCAAACACATAAAGTAATCGCTAATAATTTTCAGGGAGCGTTTGACGCAACCGAATATTTAATAAGCCTAGGGCATCGCAAAGTCGCACATTTTACCAACGCAGCTCATCTTTCCATTACCAGGGAACGACTCTCCGGATATAAAGCGGCACTCGATAAACACGGGATTGCCTATAATGAGTCGTATGTGAAATTTTGCAACCATGGGGGGATGATACAAGATGAGTTGGATCTGGTGGTTACCGAAATATTGTCTTTAAAAGATCGGCCAGAAGCAATTTTCATTGCACAAGATAAATTAACTACCGGCGCCTTGCTGGCATTCAAGAAATTTGAGCCAGAATATGCATCAAAACTTGCGATATCTGGTTTTACCAATTCAAATGTTGTTGAACTTTTTTCTCCATCGATTACGGCAGTAAGGCAGCCAGCCTTTGAAATGGGCCAACAGGCTACCGAACTCCTTATCCAACTAATAGAAAGTAAATATCCCGTAACTGAGTTTGAAACCAGGATGCTAAATACTCAATTGATGCTAAAGTAGCATTGATGAGTTTATCCGTTGAACCCTCTAAATTGCCTGTTCATCTATAACTATCCCAGCTTAGTCGAACTAATTTTAAGGCCTGAGAAACATGTTGTTTATTTGATTTATGCATTTAAACATCATGAAACCCACTCGCCACCCAATATCACCTTTTATAATATTATTAATACCTGCCCTGTTGGTTGTGGGGTATAAAAGTACGGGCACAACCGAAATTGAACCGGAAAAGCAACAGGCCAGCATCAAATTTCAAATCCCTTCTTTGAAAGGAATGGTGAAAGCGATATTTTAAAACTATAGCTGCTCGGACTGGTGTTGTTTGGGAATCAGTACATTGGCAAAGCCGGCATCCTTTAAACGTTGTTTGAACCTGGTTTGTACATCGTATTCTCCGTGTACAAGGAATACTTTTTTAACTTCGGAAGGATCCTGACACGATAGGAAGCGTAACAAATCCTCATAATCACCATGTGCGCTCATCGACTTTATTACCCGCACTTCTGCCCTGACATCATATTCCTCACCAAATATCCTGACCACTTTATTTCCGGCTATTAATCTCCCTCCCAAGGATGTAGGCTCGCAATATCCAACAATTAAAATTGTGTGTTTTTCGTTACCGAGATTGTTTCTTATATGATGTTTTACCCTCCCCGCTTCTGCCATGCCTGATGATGAAATAATTACACACGGTCGCGGGTCATCATTTAGAGCTTTGGACTCCTCAACTGATTGTATAAACCTTAATCCTTCAAAATGAAAAACATCATCATCAGTTTTCATCACCTCCTTCACGGTTTTATTAAAAACGTCGGGATGTTCTTTAAGTACATTAGTGGCCTTCTCCGACAATGGACTATCTACATAATATTGTACGTCGGGCAAACTACCTTTTAAATCAAGAGCGTTTAAGGCATACAATAGTTCCTGTGTACGTCCGACGCTAAAAGCAGGGATGATAACCTTACCTCCCTTTAACTTACAAGTTCGGTGAATCACTTCCTGAAGTTGTCCTTCTAAAGCTTCCAGATCTTTATGAAGTGAATCCCCGTAGGTAGATTCTAAAAGAATGTAATCAGCTTGCGGGAAGCTCTGAGGACTTTTCAACAGCGGATCGCCGTACTGGCCGACATCGCCGCTGAAAGTAATTCGTTGATACTTCCCCTCCTCCAATATGCTAAGATTCACCGCGGCACTTCCCAAAATATGCCCTGCATCGGTGAACCGAACGCTAATCCGTGGTTCAATTTCAAAATCTACATCATAATCAACTATTTTAAACAAACGCAAGGCCTCCATCACATCAGTTTCAGTATATAGGGGTTTCAATAGTTCCAATCCGTTTCTACGGCGGTTTTTATTACTGAACTCGGCATCCTGCATTTGTATTCGGGCCGAATCGTTAAGAAGTATAGAAGCCAGATCCATTGTTGGAGCAGTGCAAAATATTATGCCGTTAAATCCTTCGGCAACAAGCCTTGGAATTAATCCGCAATGATCGATATGAGCGTGAGATAAAATAAGATAGTCGACCTTATCCGGCCTGAAACCAAAATACTCGTTTAAGTCGTCGGTATCATCGCCCATCCCCTGAAACATACCACAGTCAAGAAGTATCTGAGTTCCGTTGGTCAATGTAATTAGATGTTTACTGCCGGTTACAGTTTGGGCGGCTCCATGGAATGTTATGGTCATTCTATTTTTTATTTTTAAAGGTAAGAGGAATTTGAGTGTTTTCTAAAGGGTAACAGGAAATACGGATAGAAGTTTATACCAAGAAAATGGAAAAATATTATTATCCGATTAAATATGGACCTTTTAATATAAAAACTAAAATATTAGTTGTAAACCTAAAACATTAGTTATATCTTTATATAAATCAGAAAGAAAAGAGATATGGAACTTAAAGAATTAACAAAAGCCGAAGAACAAATCATGCAGATTTTATGGGCCTTGGAAAAAGCATTTGTTAAAGAGATCATAGAAGAGCTCCCGGAGCCGAAGCCTGCCTATAATACAGTTTCAACAATCATTCGAATTTTAGAAACCAAAAAATTCGTCGAACACGAAGCTTTCGGAAAAAGCCATCGTTATTTCCCTGTTGTTAGTAAAGAGCAATATAAAACCTTCGCCACCGAAAAACTTCTTAACGGATACTTTAGCAGCTCTGTAGAAAATATGTTCTCCTTTTTTGTAAAAAAGGAAAAGATTGATTTGAAAGAAGCTGATGAAATACTAAAACTAATCGAAAACCTAAAGAAAAAATGATATGAACTGTCCATCCTACCTCATCCAGGTGAACATTTACCTGACCCTGTTTTATGCCTTTTATATATTGGTATTGCAGAATGAAACTTTTTTCAAATGGAACAGGATATTTCTGGTCAGCTCGGGGCTACTATCCTGTCTAATTCCTGTTATGCAATCAGAATGGGTGAGAAGTTTATTCGTCACCAAAAACATCGAACAGATTTCAAAAGTCGCTTTAAATCCGATGGTTTTAAATGAGGTACAGATTTCTGTCGATAGAAATGAAAGTTTAACACCGGGAGAATGGATTGCAGTGGTCTATTTACTGGGGGTACTCCTCTTTTTATGCAGGTTTTTGTGGCAGTTAAGTAAAGTATCCAAAAGCTTTAAGGTGGGAACTCAGGCCCAGTCGTTCTTCAACAAAATTAAGGTCTCAGAGGATCTTCCTTCAAGAGATTCAATCGTCAAACATGAAGAAGTGCATGTGTCACAGGTGCATTCGGCAGATGTAGTATTCTTTGAACTCATTAGCATTATTAATTGGTTTAATCCTGTTGTTTATGCCTACAAAAAATCTGTGAAATATATCCATGAATTTATTGCAGATGAAGTTGCATCAGGGCACACCGGCAAAACAGAGTATGCTGAAATATTGGTAAGCAATGTGTTTGGAATCCAAAAAGAACAGTTAACTAATAATTTTTACAATCAATCATTCCTGAAAAAACGAATCATCATGCTACATAAAACTAAATCCAGTAGAACAGCATTTTTAAAATACGGTTTAACAGCGCCATTATTTGCCGCGATGCTTGTATTTTCATCCGCAACTATAAATCAAGATGACATTAATCAAACAGACCATGCGAGCACCATTTTTCAGCCAGAGATTTTAAAAGCAATCGCATCAGTTGACCCTACATCTACAGACAAATCAAATAGTGTTACCTCTTTATTGGAAGAGGTTAAGGATTTGAAGAAAGAATTAACATCAGTTAATAGTCCAGACCAAGAGATCGATGAAACCATTATTACAGACAGAGCCAACGTAATGCTTGCTAAAGAGCAAAATCCGAAGGATACCTCCGGCGTTTATAACCAAGCCTCAGTCGAAGTAATGCCAGAGTATCCTGGTGGCATTAACAAATTTTTGCAGTGGGTTGGCAGCAATTACAAATTTCCAAAACCAGCCTCAGAAGCAGAAATTTCAGGAAGAATGATTGTACAATTTGTTGTTGAAAAGAACGGTACATTGACAGACATTAAAGTTCCGAAAGATTTGGGTTTTGGAACCGGTGATGCTGCTAAAGAATTAATAGCCAACTCTGTAAAATGGAAGCCAGGAATTCAGAACGGAAAACCGGTAAGAGTTCAATATACCCTTCCTCTCATGCTAAGGTCTCCTAAAAAGAGTGTTAATTCCGCAGATAGCTTGTTAATCAGAACGGATAAGGGTAATATTTTTGATTCGCCAAATCCGCCGCTATTTATCTTAGAGGGGAAAGAAATAACTGCTGAACAAATGAAACAAATCAAGCCGGCCGACATAGAGGCCATCCAGGTGCTAAAAGATAAAACTGCTACAGATAAATACGGCGAAAAAGGGAAAAATGGAGTTGTGATAATTAAACTGAAACAGAAATAATACGCCTGTAGAGTACAAAAAGAGCCCCGACATTTTCACATCAGGGCTCTTTCAATTTCCTCCTTGCCTCGTGCTACAAAACTACTTAAATTTCTTCTTCTTTAAAAAGTTTGGCATCGAAAAAGTCTCTTCTCATTCTATTAATATTGGTCATAGAAATCTCTTTCGGACATTCGATTTCGCAGGCACCGGTATTTGTACAGCTTCCAAATCCTTCGGCATCCATTTGCGCCACCATTGATTGAACACGGCGATAACGCTCCGGTTGTCCCTGTGGTAATAAAGCTAGCTGAGATACTTTTGCAGACACAAAAAGCATCGCCGAAGCATTCTTACAAGCGGCTACACAAGCACCGCATTGGATACAAGTTGCAGAATTAAATGCTTCATCAGCGATTACCTTTGGAATAGCAATATCATTCGCGTCTGGTACTCCGCCTGTATTCACAGAAACGTAACCTCCGGCCTGTTGAATTCTGTCGAATGCAGAACGGTCAACAGCTAAATCTTTAATAACCGGGAACGATGTTGCACGCCATGGCTCGATTGTGATCGTCTCACCATCTTTAAAGCTACGCATATGCAGCTGACAAGTGGTTATGGCACGCTTGGGGCCATGCGGTCGACCGTTTATATATAAAGAACACATTCCGCAAATCCCTTCACGACAATCGTGATCAAAATGGATCGGGTCTGTTCCTTTTTTTACTAAATCTTCGTTTACTACATCAAGCATCTCCAGGAAAGACATATCCTGAGAAATATTTTCTGCTTTGTAAGTAACAAATCCGCCCTTATCGCTGGCACTTGCTTGTCTCCAGACTTTCAGGGTTAAATTCATGTTTCCGCTCATCATTTTGAGATTTTAGTATCAAGTACCAAGTACTGAGATTATGCATCCTGATACTTGATACCAGATACTAGATACTAAATATTATTTATAACTTCTTTGTGTTAATTTAACATTCTCATATACCAAAGGCTCTTTGTTCAATTGCTCCGGCATATCCTCACCAGTGAATTCCCAGGCTGCAACGTATGCGAATTCATCATCGTTACGTAAAGCTTCACCTTCTTCTGTCTGGCTTTCTTCACGGAAGTGACCACCACATGATTCTTTGCGGTGTAATGCGTCATCAACCATTAATTCACCAAGTTCAATGAAGTCTGCAACACGTCCGGCTTTTTCAAGCGACATATTCAGTTCTTCATTCTTTCCGAGAACGATCGCGTTTTTCCAGAAATCTGCCTTAAGCTCTTTGATTAAACCTTTAGCTTTAATTAAACCAGCCTCATTACGTGCCATACCACAGTATTCCCACATAATCACGCCTAATTCACGATGATATTCATCAACTGTTTTAGTTCCTTTAAGAGATAGAAGCTTATTTAGCCTGTCTTCTACCGCCTTTTTGGTTTCTGCGAAAGCTGGGTGCGTTGTATCAACCGGCTTTGGACCAATTCCTGCCAGGTAATCACCTAAAGTATACGGTATTACGAAATATCCATCTGCTAATCCCTGCATTAATGCCGAAGCACCTAAACGGTTCGCTCCGTGATCAGAGAAGTTACATTCGCCTAAAGCATATAAACCAGGAATAGTAGTTTGCAAGTTATAATCTACCCATAGTCCGCCCATGGTATAGTGAACAGCCGGATAAATACGCATTGGCAACTCGTATGGATTTTCATCCGTAATTTGATAATACATATCAAACAGGTTGCCATATTTCGCCTCAATTGCACTTTTTCCTAAACGGTTAATTGCATCAGAGAAATCAAGATAAACTGCCTTTCCAGAACCTCCCACTCCACGTCCGTCATCCACTGCTTCTTTAGCGTTACGTGATGCAACATCACGAGGCACTAAGTTTCCGAAAGAAGGATATTTACGCTCTAAGAAGTAATCCCTGTCGTCTTCTTTTACTTCGCTTGCTTTTAGCTGTCCTTTACGGATCTGCTCGGCCATGGCCTGAGTTTTAGGAACCCAAACACGACCGTCATTCCGCAACGACTCTGACATCAAGGTAAGTTTCGACTGGTGGTCGCCACTTACAGGAATACAAGTCGGGTGAATTTGAGTATAGCAAGGATTACCGAAGAAAGCCCCACGTTTGTGAGCTCTCCAGATTGCCGTTGTATTGCTACCCATTGCGTTTGTAGAAAGGTAAAATACGTTTCCGTACCCTCCTGACGCTAAAAGAACCGCATGTCCTGCATGAGTTTCCAGTTTACCTGAAATCAAATCACGGGTTACCACACCCTGTGCTTTACCATCCACAACAACTACGTCGAGCATTTCGTGACGGTTGTACATTTTCACTTTACCCTCATGAATCTGGCGATTTAAAGCAGAATAAGCTCCCAGTAAAAGTTGTTGTCCGGTTTGCCCACGAGCATAAAACGTACGGGATACTTGCGAACCACCAAATGAGCGGTTATCTAATAAACCACCGTACTCACGTGCAAAAGGAACTCCCTGAGCAACGCACTGATCGATAATATTTACCGACTCTTCGGCTAAACGATGAACGTTTGCTTCACGGGCACGGTAATCACCACCTTTAATGGTATCGTAAAATAGGCGATAAACGCTATCGCCGTCATTACGGTAATTTTTTGCAGCATTAATACCCCCTTGTGCAGCAATGGAGTGTGCACGGCGAGGACTATCCTGAAAACAGAAAACTTTTACATTATAACCCAGTTCGGCAAGAGATGCGGCAGCCGAAGCGCCTGCTAAACCGCTACCAATTACGATAACAGTATACTTTCTCTTATTAGCAGGATTAACCAACTTTAAGTTAAATTTATGCTTGGACCACTTTTCAGCTAAAGGTCCCTCTGGTATTTTAGAATCTAAAATCATCACAGAATTTATTTGTATCCCGATAAGGGAGGATCAATCTATCGTGTTAAATATATGTAAATTGGCATTGCGGCAAACATGGCCGGGATAATAATACTGAAAACCCATAAGCCAAGAAATTTAATGGCCGGGAAGTATTTATTATGATCAAATCCTAATGTTTGAAAACCACTTTGAAAACCATGATAAAGGTGGAATCCCATGGCAATCATAGCGATTACATAAAGGATTACATACCATAACTGGCTGAATGCCGAGGTAACAACTTTATAAAGGTCTTTGGCTACTACTATTTGAGTTTGGCTTTGCGCATCAACATAAGATGAGTGCATTACTTCTACATCTGAAACAGGTAATTCTGTAACCCGAACCGCATCCGGATTTTGAAGTGCCGTTTCGTATTTGGTGTAAGGAAGTCCTCCCCAATGATATTGAGCCCAGAAATTACTCATGTGAACTACAATAAAGATTAAAAGGATGGTACCTAAAATGCCCATATTTCTGGAACTCCATGAACTGTTTGCAGATCCGTTATACTGCGCATAAGCTACTGGTCTTGCTTTTTTGTTGTACCAGGTGATTACCAAAGCATATACCGCATGCAGGATAATAGACGCATAAAGAAGATAGGAAACGATCTTAATTGGCGGAAAATGAGTCATAAAATATGAATACTCATTAAAAGCCTTACCTGCATCATCTTTAAACAGCTGTAAGTTTCCGATAAGATGGACGACGAGAAACAGGGCCAGAAACAATCCTGTTAAGCTCATAATCAATTTCTTTCCCAGAGTTGAGGAGAAAGTTTTTGTGAAACTGCTCATTACTTTTTGTTTGATTTATATTTAGAAGTGCAAAAGTATTTAAAATGACCTTAGTTATATAATCGTTTTTAGCTTCTGAAAGAGATTTAATTTATTTAGAAACGTTCTAAAATACTTAAACGCTTATTTTGTTTTGATAAAATGAAGAAAAAGAAGTATTATTTTCAATGAATCCTCTACATTTTTTTATCAAATCGGATAATTCTACTATAAAAAAGAGAATAACAACCTAGAAAAGCAGCTGAATTAAAAAAATATACAAATTATAGCACCCGCAGTAACATACACTAACAAGATTCTTGCTCAATCATACAATATATCACGCCTTCGTAGAAATAAGAGGTGAAAATGATGAAGCAATCACAGTATCTTTGAATATATTTTAATGACTTTCTACGGCAGTCTTCAACAAAATGACTTTTTCGTTCAACACTCCAAAAACAGTATCCTCTTCGTTTTCTTTAAGACAGCATTTTCCGGTAAATTTTCCAAAAGCAGGTAGAATTGCCGCATTTTTGCCGAAAGAAAAACACGATAGCAATAAACTCTGACGGGCTTTGCCTCTCAACCGAACTGCAGGATGAATATGACCGCTCAAAACATACACCCCTTCCGGAGGAAATTCGTAATCCTTCTTATCATGCACAAATAAAAAAGGACTGATTAATAGAGTACTGTGAATTTCGAAGCCGGCCTGTTCATAATAGTCGGGATGTAGAATATCATGATTCCCCTGCACAAGTATCATTTGTATTGCAGGATACAAGTCTCGCCACAACTGCAACCAGTTCCAATCATTATTTATATCACTGTGGAAAAGGTCGCCCAGAAAAATCAGTTTCGCCGGCTTAAATTCATGAATCAGGTCGGAAAGCAAAGCAAGCTCTTCCTGTTCCATAAGTTTAGGGATAGCAATTCCGGCTTTTCGAAAATGCCCAACCTTGCCAATATGCAAATCGGAGATTATTAAGGCTTGCTGCTCCTCCCAAAAAATTGCTTTTTTGGGATGTAATATTAAATTTTGATTCAAGAAAACCCATCTCATTCCGGCCAAACTCATGCTGTAAAAATAAAAAAAGCCTTCCGTTTAAAACGAAAGGCTTTAGAAATCATTTTTTATTCAATTACTGCATTACCGGGAAAGTCACCATAAATCTGGCTCCATCTGTAGTAACCCCATCAATTCGCATCATATTATTTTTAGATGCGACAACGGCTGCTTCTACATCTTCCACCTTATTTACAGGTTTACCATTTATGTGGGTAATTATAGTTCCTTTTGTGATAGAGTTCTCGTAAAGTAAACCACCGGGACGAGCGCCTGCCACTAATATTCCAGAGTTTACTTTCATGCGTTGTTTTTGCGCTGGCGTTAGCGATGCAAAATTACCGCCCAAGGATGAAAGAATTGCATTTGCCTCCGCGTTGTTAGCATTCGAAGCTACTTTCACAGAACTTTCGCCCTTCAATGTAACCGACGTTGTTCGTTCATTACCATCTCTCATGTAGCTCAACTGAACTTTATCTCCAGGACGAAGTCTTCCAACTTTTTCCTGCAGATCAGAAGAGTTTAGAATTCTGATGCCATCCACTTTTGTGATGATATCTCCTTTTTTCAAACCTGCAGCCTGTGCACCACCACCTTCTACAACTTCATTAACATACAGTCCACTGACTTGAGACACACCAAGTTCTTTCGCCGTGCTTGCATTCAGCTCATTAAATGTCACTCCAACAAATCCTCGCTTCACACTTCCAAACTTAATAAAGTCGTCCATGATTTTTTTAGCAAGGTTCACCGGGATTGCAAAGCCATAACCTTCATAATTTCCACTTTGAGAAGCAATAGCTGCGTTAATTCCGATCAATTCGCCTTGGGTATTCACCAAAGCACCACCACTATTTCCACGATTTATGGCCGCATCAGTTTGAATAAAAGATTCAATGGCCGAATTAACTCTTGGTGCATCATCTTGTCCCTGGCTACGGAAATTCCGCTCATTATTACTCTCACCTAAAATACCAATGCTGCGCCCTTTAGCACTAACAATACCTGCCGTTACTGTACTTTGTAAGGTAAAAGGATATCCAACCGCAAGCACCCATTCTCCTACTTTCACATTGTCGGAGTTTCCTAATTTAACAACTGGTAAATTTTTAGCGTTTACCTTCACGAGCGCTAAATCTGTATTTGGATCGGTACCGATAACCTTTGCTTCATAAGACCGGTTATCAGTCAATATAATTTCGATTTTGCTGGCGTTCTCTACGACGTGATTATTCGTAATAATATATCCATCAGGTGTAACTATAACTCCTGATCCTGAAGCACGCTGCGGAACGCGTTGACCTCCGTTACCTCTTGGCGCTCCGAAGAAGTCTCTGAACATGTCTTCCATCGGATCACTTCCTCCCCGATCCTGACTTGATGCATCGTATGTAGTTTGAATGTGTACTACCGCTGGTGTAACTGCTCCAGCGGCCTGCACAAAATCAACATCACCAGCTGATGAAACATTGACCGGATTATTCGCAAAATAAACTTTCTGTCTTTCCTCAAGACCCATTGTGTCAGCGTATTTGTTCTCGATCAGCTTATAACTACCAACCGCTACTGCACCGCCTATAAATGCAGTTAAAAGAGTTATTCCTATCTTCTTCATATATGTATACCTCGATTTTTTTTTCTCGTATGTCAAATTTAATACCACTTTAACGTTAAATCCAATAGCAACATGCGTCCAAAACTGTTAAATATTGTTAAATAGAAATTTAAAAACTTTCGGACGAAGGAATTTACCGGATTATGTTTTTTGTAGAACAAATATCCTTCCACAATTTTGTAATCTTGTATTGATGAAATTACACTTTTTTAAATACCAGGGAGCGGGAAACGATTTTATCCTCATTGATAACCGGGAAATCGGTTTCGATCATCACCAACCAGCGTTATTGGCTCAACTATGCGATCGGAGATTCGGTATTGGCGGCGACGGTATCATGTTTCTTCAGAAGATTCAAGGATATGATTTCGAGATGGTTTATTATAACGCTGATGGCAATCCAAGTAGCATGTGCGGTAACGGCGGAAGGTGCATTGTGGCATTTGCAAAACACCTTAATATTTTCGAAACCGAAACTAACTTTTTGGCAGTCGATGGTCCTCATTATGCCAAAATTTCGGGTTCAGGCGATTGGGTAAGCTTGCAAATGATTGATGTAGATGTTGTTAAGACAGATGGAGAAGCTTATGTGCTCAATACCGGATCACCTCATTTCGTCCAATGCACCAGTAATTTGTCTGATAAAGATGTTTACTCGGAAGGTAAGGCGATAAGATATAATGATATTTACAAAGCTGAAGGCATCAACATAAATTTCGTAGAAGATTTAGGCGATCGTTATTTTGTAAGGACATACGAACGTGGCGTTGAGGATGAAACTTATGCATGCGGTACTGGTGTTACCGCAGTGGCTTTAGCTATGGCAAAGCATAAAAATCAAACAGGAAAGATTACTACTCCTATTAAAGTTCTCGGCGGCGAACTAAATATTCGTTTCGACTATGACGGTTCAAAATACAGTGATATCTTTCTCGAAGGTCCTGCAAAGTTTGTATTTGAAGGATATGTGACCGTTTAAAGGCCTTTTACGATTGCGAAGAAATGCTCTTAAAGATGAGTAGATCCTCGATAACCGTTCAATGGATATTCTAATTTGTCATATTAACACCAAAAAACCTACTTTTGCATCCCTAACATAATATTATGCATAGAACTCATACTTGCGGTGAATTAACGATAAACGATTTAGGCAAAGAAGTAACCCTTGCAGGATGGGTACAAAAGTCGCGCGATTTAGGAGGAATGACCTTTATCGATGTTCGGGACAGATACGGAATCACTCAACTCCTTATTAATATGGATGAGGATCCGGCTCTGAGTGAGCAGGCTCGCGGACTTTCGCGAGAATATGTAATTAAAGTTACCGGTAAAGTAATTGAGCGAACCAGTAAAAACCCTAAAATTCCTACAGGGGATATTGAAATAAAAATTTCTTCTATTGAGGTATTAAATGAAGCAAAACTTCCTCCGTTTTTGATTGAAGATGAGACCGATGGTGGCGAGGATTTAAGAATGAAATACCGTTACCTGGATCTGCGTCGTGCACCGGTTAGAAATAATCTGATCCTACGCCATAAAATGGCTCAGGAAATCCGAAAATATTTAGATGATCAGAACTTCCTTGAGGTTGAGACGCCGGTACTTATAAAATCGACACCTGAAGGTGCCCGTGATTTTGTGGTGCCCAGCAGAATGAATCCAGGTGAGTTTTATGCACTTCCGCAATCTCCGCAAACATTTAAGCAGCTATTAATGGTTTCTGGGTTTGACCGCTACTTTCAAATAGTAAAATGCTTTCGCGATGAAGATTTACGGGCAGATCGTCAGCCAGAATTTACTCAGATAGACTGTGAAATGGCCTTTATTGAACAAGAGGATATTTTGAACCTGTTCGAAGGTTTGATCAATCATATGTTCAAAAAAGTGAAAGGTATTGATATTGGCAGCGTACCTCGCATGGATTATGCGGACGCGATGCGTTTATATGGCTCAGATAAACCTGACACTCGTTTCGAAATGCAATTTGTCGAAGTAAATGATGTTGTGAAAGGCCTCGGCTTTCCTGTGTTTGATAATGCTGAACTTGTTGTAGGAATCAATGCAAAAGGCTGTGCCGAATACACCCGGAAGCAATTAGATGAGTTAACTGATTTTATCAAACGTCCTCAAATTGGTGGTACAGGCTTGATTTATATGCGTCACAATACTGATGGAACGTTGAAATCATCAGTAGATAAATTCTATAACGAAGATGCTTTAAAGCAATGGTCTGCGGCTTTTAAAACAGAACCCGGAGATTTGGTTCTGGTAATGGCGGGATCAACCGATAAAGTTCGTAAACAATTAAATGAGCTTCGCCTTGAAATGGGGACCCGCTTAGGCTTGCGTGACAAGAATAAGTTTTCTCCACTTTGGGTAGTCGATTTTCCATTATTAGAATGGGATGAAGAACATGCCCGTTATCATGCAATGCACCACCCTTTCACTTCACCGAAGCCTGAAGATATTGCTTTACTTGACACCAAACCTGGGGAAGTAAGAGCCAATGCGTACGATTTAGTGATCAACGGAACTGAAATAGGCGGAGGTTCTATTCGTATTCACGACAGAGCGCTGCAGAGTCTGATGTTTAAACACCTGGGTTTTAGTCCCGAAGAGGCGCAAAAGCAGTTTGGCTTCCTAATGGAGGCATTTGAATTTGGAGCTCCTCCGCACGGCGGTATTGCCTTTGGTTTCGACCGCCTGGTATCAATTTTCGCAGGACTGGATTCCATCAGGGATGTAATCGCATTCCCGAAAAACAATTCAGGTAAGGACGTAATGATTGATTCGCCTTCAACCATCTCTGAGGAGCAATTGAAGGAGTTAAGTATAAAAACTACGGTTTAGCAGCATCACCAAATCACTATCTGCGCAAGGTGAATGTTTATTCGATGAATCAGAAAACAGCAAAACCTCCTCAATCCGGAGGTTTTTTTATTTAGTTGATATCGATTAGGTGCTATTAAGCTTTTTGATTTTTTAATATATCCCTTATCTCAGCCAACAACACTTCTTCCTTACCAGGAACAACTGCGACTTCAACAACTTCCTTTTTCCTTTGCAAAGAGTTAAGAAGCTTTACTATCAGAAATATACAAAAGGCCACAATTATAAACTGAAGTAGTGTATTTATGAAATTCCCATACTTTATAGAAACTTCAGCTACTTTATTAACAACGTCTTCTGGCTTTAAGACTATTTTTTTATCGGCGAAATCAACGCCCCCAGTTACATAGCCAATAGGCGGCATGATAATATCGTCTACCAGGGAAGTAACAATTTTACCAAACGAGGCACCAATAATAACACCGACAGCAAGATCAATAACATTGCCACGCATGGCAAATTCCCTAAATTCTTTTGCGATACTCATAAGACGGATTTAATTGTGAATAGATGTTTAATCTAATTTATAAACAAAAACCCATAGAAAAAAGCAACAAGCATAAAAAAACCTCCATTGCAGGAGGCTTTTTGTTTATAATGCTTTTCTAAGTTTAATAATTCGTGCCCAATGCATAAATTTTAATACCGGATACACCGGATCGAATTCGAACCAGCGTTTAGCGAAGTTCGGACTGTTTGGGTGCATGTGATGGTTATTTTGAAATAACTCGCCGAGCATGAAAAAGTCGAAGGGTGTAGTATTTTTTGAATGGTCGCCGTTATCGTAATTTGAATACCCGTATTTATGTCCGCACCAGTTTACCAATGCGCCGTGCAATGGTCCCATTACAAAATGAATTGGCAAAAGTAAAAACATCCACCAATGAGTTGCAAAAACGACATAAATAGCTATATAGAAGACGATAAACCCAAGACGCGACACCATAGATGAAGCCATTAAATCTACAGTTCTCCATTCGGGATAATTGCCTTTGAAACGGGTTTCAGGTTCTTTATTAAATTTCACGTAATCCTGGAAAATAACCTTTGTCGCCCACATCATTTGAAACACATCTCTGAAGAAGTGCGGAGAATGAGGATCTTTTTCGGTATCACTGTAGGCATGGTGCATTCTGTGCAGAATTGCATATGCTCTTGGATTTAAAAATGACGCTCCTTGAAAAACCCAAGTCATAACATAAAAAGTACGCTCCCAGAATTTACTGGTGGTGAACATTTTATGAGAAGCGTAACGGTGAAGGAAAAATGTCTGGAAAAATAAAGAAAGGAACCAATGACAAAGAAAGAAAATGAGAATGATCACAAATGCTAATTTAAAAAGATATATATAAGAGGTTACAATTTTTGCAGCTCGATTATAAAACGCAAAAGTATGAATTGTGGTTTATTAAAAGTTAAAATTTGAAATTAATGACTTTGAGAGTATAAGAACTTCCCAAAAGTTTGGAACTTTTGGAAAGTTACAGGCAGATTTTGGAGCGCAGTCGGCGTTTTCTCTATCCTACGAAGAACCGGCTTAACACTTTTAAACCCGGTTGACGTGGAAAACCCGGAATGAAGCCACCCCTTCGGGTGGCGTAATGAGGATTTGGAACAGAAAGCGGGACTGCATTTACCACAGAGACGAAAGATGCTTTTCCCACCTAAATCCTCTTCTGAAAGAGGGAACAAGAAATGATTTGAGGCTTACCTTAATATATCTAACTACAGACTCATCTATATACAGAAGGCGGTGCAAGGTTTTTTCTCTTTTTGTTTTGCCCTTAACTTATTTCACCCTATCTTTGCAATCCCTTTTTGAGGGGTATAATATATTTTTTAATTAATTTAATATCAAGCAAGTGAATACGTTAAGTTACAAAACTGTCTCTGCTAACAAACAGACTGTCGACAAACAATGGATAGTTGTTGACGCTGAAGGCGAGATTTTGGGGCGCTTATCTTCTAAAATCGCTATGGTGATCAGAGGAAAAAACAAGCCATCGTACACCCCACACGTAGACTGCGGAGATAACGTAATTGTTATTAATGCAGACAAAGTTAAACTGACCGGTAACAAAATGGGCGACAAAACCTATGTACGTTACACAGGCTATCCAGGCGGTCAGCGTTTCATTTCTCCGAAAGAGTTATTGGCTAAACATCCTGAGCGTATAGTTGAAAAAGCTGTACGTGGTATGTTACCTAAAAATCGTTTGGGACGTGCGTTGTACAAAAATTTACATGTGTATGCAGGAACTACTCATCCTCATGCGGCACAAAGTCCAAAAGAAGTTAAACTTTAATCAAAGAGAAAAGAAATGTCAACAACAAACACTTCAGGCAGAAGAAAAACAGCAGTTGCCCGTATCTATCTTAAAGATGGTAACGGCGGCATTACCGTAAACGGTAAAGATTACAAAGAATACTTCCCTACCTTACCATTACAATTCATCGTTACACAATCTACAGAAGTTTCTGGCTCTGCCGGCAAATTTGATGTTACTGTTAACGTTGCTGGCGGTGGTGTTAAAGGTCAAGCGGAAGCAGTTCGTTTAGCAATTGCGAAAGCGATTGTTGAATTAGATCCGGAAACAAAACCTTCATTGAGAGCGAAAGGCTTAGTAACACGTGACATGCGTATGGTTGAACGTAAGAAACCAGGTCGCAAGAAAGCCCGTAAGAAATTTCAATTTAGTAAACGTTAATCTCAGGAGGATCAGACAATGGCAAGAACAACATATCAGGATTTATTGGATGCAGGTGTACACTTTGGTCACCTTACCCGCAAATGGGATCCAAAAATGTCTCAGTACATTTTCATGGAGCGTAACGGCATCCACATTATAGATTTAAATAAAACTTTAACAAAATTAGAAGAAGCTGCTGCCGCGATTAAACAAATCGTTAAATCTGGCCGTAAAGTATTATTCGTAGCTACTAAAAAACAAGCTAAGGATATCGTTGCAGAGCAAGCTAAATCTGTAAACATGCCTTTCGTAACCGAGCGTTGGTTAGGTGGTATGTTAACAAACTTCGCAACAGTACGTAAGTCGATCAAAAAGATGTCTAACATCGACAAGATGACAAAAGACGGAACTTACGATGTACTTTCTAAGAAAGAAAAATTAATGATTCAGCGCGAGCGTATCAAGTTAGAGACTCTTTTAGGAGGTATCGCTGACTTAAACCGTCTTCCTGCTGCATTATTCCTTATTGATGTTAAAAAAGAGCACATCGCTGTTTCTGAGGCATTGAAACTGAACGTACCTACTTTTGCAATGGTAGATACAAACTCAGATCCTTCAAACATCGACTTCCCTATCCCTTCAAATGATGATGCTACAAAATCAATCCAATTGATTACTGACATTATCATCAAAGCAATTCAAGAAGGTTTAGATGAGCGTAAACGCGAAAAAGAAGACGAAGCTGAAAAAGAAGCAGCTGTAGCAAAAGCGAAAGCTGATGCTCCTGAAGCTAAAGAAGAAGCTCCTGCTCGTCGCGAGCGTAAAGCTGAAGCTACTGCAGAAGCAGGGACTGACGCTCCGGCTGAAAGCGCTGAATAATATTGGTTGTGGGTTGTGGGTTGTATGTTGAAGGTTTACCCTGAGCATAGAACTTACAACCCACAAATTTTACAAACTGAATTTATACAAGTTTGCAGGATACTTACAACGTATAACCTACAACTTACAACTCAAAAAAAATAAACAAAATGTCTACAGTACAAATCTCTGCCTCAGACGTAAATAAACTGCGCCAGCAAACAGGTGCAGGAATGATGGATTGTAAAAAAGCTTTAACAGAATCTAACGGCGATTTCGAAGCTGCTATCGATTACCTTCGTAAAAAAGGTGCTAAAGTTGCTGCAAGCCGTCAGGATCGCGAATCTAACGAAGGTGTAGTTATTTCTAAAACTACTGCCGATGGAAAACGCGGAATTATTGTTGAAGTTAACTGCGAAACAGATTTCGTTGCTAAAAACGCTGACTTTATTGCTTTTGCTAACAGCATTGCTGAATTAGCAATTGACAAAAACGTTTCTTCTGCAGACCAACTTAGAGAACTTGATTTAAACGGAACCAAAGTTGCTGATGCTTTAATCGATCAAACTGGTAAAATTGGTGAGAAAATCGGTATTTCTAAATTCGAGACAATAACAGGAGAGAAAGTTATTGCTTACATCCACGGTAACTACCGTTTAGGTGTATTGGTTGCTTTAAGCGCTGATGCGGCTAACGCAAACGAGGCTGGTAAAGACGTTGCAATGCAAATTGCGGCCATGAACCCGGTAGCTTTAGACAAAGGTGATGTTGACGCCAACACTATTGAGCGTGAACTGGAAATTGCTAAAGAGCAAATTCGTGCAGAAGGTAAGCCTGAAGAAATGGTAGAAAAAATTGCTGCCGGTAAATTGAACAAATTCTACAAAGATTCAACTTTGTTAAACCAGGAGTTTGTTAAAGATTCTTCTAAAACTGTTGCTCAGTTTTTAAATGGAGTACAAAGCGGTTTAACTGTTACAGCGTTCAAACGCGTTCAGTTAGGAGCTTAGATAGTAAATTAGTCATTCGTGATTGGTTTATTATTCCAATCGATATAAGAATCCTTGCCCAAAGTGGCAGGGATTTTTTGCTTAGAAAAATGTGCCAATCAATACTGCCACTTGATTTAGTGTATTACTAATTAACCAATGACTATTTAACTATTATCCGATTCACTAATTAACTATTGACTAATTAACTAATGACCCTTCAACTAATCCACTAATTTCTTAAATTCGCCAAAATATTGTCGTAAATGAAGTATAAACGCATCCTCCTGAAATTAAGCGGAGAATCTTTAATGGGTGATAAACAATATGGTATTGACAGCGACCGTGTTTTACAATATGCTAAAGATATAAAAGCAGTACATGACACAGGGTTGGAAATAGCCATAGTAATTGGGGGTGGAAACATTTTTAGAGGTTTAAGTGCCGAACAAGCCGGAATGGACAGGGTACAGGCAGATTACATGGGAATGCTTGCTACTGTGATTAACAGCATGGCCCTTCAGGATGCTCTGGAAAAAGAAGGAGTCAAAACCCGTCTGATGACAGCCATAAAAATGGAGCAGATCTGCGAACCATTTATCCGCAGAAGAGCAGTTAGACATCTTGAAAAAAGAAGAATTGTAATTTTTGGCGCCGGCACTGGAAACCCTTATTTTACAACTGATACTGCAGCATCTCTGCGTGCGATAGAAATTCAGGCCGATGCTGTATTGAAAGGTACACGTGTTGACGGTATTTATACCGCAGATCCTGAAAAAGATCTAACAGCGGTTAAATATGAAAGCATTACTTTCCAGGAAGTTTATGACAATAATCTAAACGTAATGGATATGACTGCGTTTACTTTATGCCAGGAAAATAAGCTTCCGATTGTCGTTTTCGACATGAACAAAGCTGGAAACTTCATGCGTATTGCTAATGGCGATTCCATCGGGACATTAGTTAAAGGGTAATTAATTTTTATAAATCTCATATATTCAACGATGAATGAACTTATAAAGAAACAGCTAAACGATGCTAAAGCAACGATGGAAAAAGCTGTAGAACATTGCGATGCTGAATTACTAAAAATTCGTGCTGGCAAGGCTTCAACAACCATGCTGGATGGCATTACTGTTGATTATTACGGCAACCCTACTCCTTTACAACAGGTTTGTGGAATCTCTACGCCAGATGCCCGCACTTTAGTAGCTCAACCTTGGGAGAAACACATGATAGGACCGATTGAGAAAGCAATTATCGATTCGAATGTGGGGCTAAACCCTCAAAATGATGGAATTGTTATCCGAATGAATGTTCCTCCATTAACAGAAGATCGTCGCAAGGATTTATTCAAAAAAGCGAAAGAGGAAGCTGAAAAAGGCCGTATCGCCATTCGTAATATCAGGAAGGATATCAACGGAAAAATTCAGCGATTGAAATCTGAAGGCATTTCTGAAGATGAAATTAAAGGCGGTGAAGCTGAAGTTCAAAAGTTAACTGACGGCTTTATTGTTAAAGTTGATAAACTTGTTGAAGCCAAGGAAAAAGACATCATGACGGTTTAGAATTTAATCTAAACGTCAAAAAAAAAGGAATGGGTTGAATAGCTCATTCCTTTTTTAATTTTGTGAAACCATGAAGATATTATTCGAATACTTAAAGGGGTATAAAGGGCTATTGCTTTTAGCGTTATTTCTCGCCGCGATTAACCAAACGTTTTCATTGCTTGATCCATGGGTCTTCCGCATAATTATTGATAAGTACGTAACTCATTATAAAGAATACACTACAGGTGAATTTTTTAAAGGGGCCGGCGTGCTTATTCTTGCCGCCATGGGCGTGGCGATGGTGTCAAGAATTGCAAAAAATTTCCAGGATTATTATGTCAACGTAATTACTCAGCGTTTAGGTGCGAAAATATATTCCGATGGTCTCTCGCATTCACTGGATCTGCCGTATTCGGTATTCGAGGACCAGCGTAGCGGAGAAACACTGGGTATTTTGCAAAAAGTGCGTACAGATACCGAAAAGCTAATCGTCGCCTTTATAAATATCCTGTTTACTTCAGTGATCGGGATAACATTTGTATTTGTTTATGCCATTAATATTCATTGGTCTATAGCGGTTGTGTACCTGTCGGTTATTCCAATATTGGGATTCATTAGTTCTTTTCTGAGTAAAAAGATTAAGGTAGTACAGAAGAAGATCGTGCATGAAACAACCGCGCTTGCAGGCTCGACTACAGAATCGCTACGTAACATAGAGCTTGTAAAAAGTTTGGGATTGTCTTCTCAGGAAATTAAACGCCTTAAAAATACGACGGATAAAATTCTCCTCCTGGAGCTTAAAAAAGTCAAATACGTAAGGAGTCTTAGCTTTGTGCAGGGCACCTTGGTAAACCTACTTAGGAATGGGATACTATTACTGATGCTGTACCTTATCTGGGCAGGAAGAATTACCGTGGGCGAGTTCTTCTCCTTATTTATTTATTCATTTTTCATCTTTGGCCCTTTACAAGAGCTCGGAAATATCATTAATATCTATCGCGAAACAGAGGTGTCTCTTGAAAATTTTAACAACATTCTAAATATTCCAAAAGAAAAGAAGCCGGACAACCCCAAGATTATCAGTCGCATTACGCATCTAAAGTTTGACAATGTAAGCTTCAGACATCAATCGGCAAACAGAAATGCGTTAAGTAACATATCTTTCGATACCAAGGTTGGCGAAACTATAGCGTTTGTGGGTCCATCCGGATCTGGAAAAACGACATTAGTGAAATTGTTGGTTGGTTTATATCAGCCGCTTGAGGGTGAGGTATTGTATAATACATCGTCGTACCACGATATAGATCTGGATCAGTTACGTGAACGCATTGGCTTTGTAACGCAGGATACCCAATTGTTTTCGGGCACTATCCGGGAGAATTTGTTATTTGTACGTCCAGAGGCTACGGATGAAGAATGTATGGATGTACTTCATAAAGCGGCTTGTCAATCGCTCCTGGCTCGTGCGGAAAAAGGATTGGATACTGTCATTGGAGAAGGTGGAGTAAAGGTATCAGGAGGTGAAAAGCAACGTCTATCGATTGCAAGAGCTTTGCTAAGACGACCAAATATCCTGATCTTCGATGAAGCTACCTCAGCGCTTGATTCTATTACAGAAGAAGAAATCACCCGCACAATTCGCGATGTTTCGAATATGGAGAATCATATCACCATTCTGATTGCACACCGTTTATCCACTATTATGCATGCCGACAAAATATTTGTTCTTGAACGCGGACAAATTATTGAATCTGGCAAGCACGCTGAATTGCTGGAGGAAAAAGGTTTGTACTATGCGATGTGGAGACAACAGATTGGAGAGAAACAAATTTTGGAACTCAGTTAATTTTTTGTGTTCTAATAATCTTTTATAGAGCCTGGCTAATTGCCGGGCTTTTTTATGCCGAGTTCAATTTCACGCAAAGAGCGCAAAGACAGAAACACGCAAAGCCAGCAAAAAATTTTGCATGTTCTTTTCTTATCACGCTTTGCGTGAAATCAATCACATAAACATAGAATATTCGCATACATATTAGCCAAGTTTTTGATTCTAAAACCAAAATCTCTTTGATAAGTTATATAAGGCCAATTGAGGGCTAACCCTACTAAAAAGACAGGGCGCCTTTCCATAGCCCGTACTTCGGCGTGTCTTCTATTTGACGCGTTAAGATACCCAATCGCTGGCTTATTATTTTTTGCCTTCCAGGAAGCTTGCCTATTAAAGAATACCCTTTTTTAGGTATTTCACGCCCTAAAGTGGTTTAATATCTTGGCAGGATAAAAATCAACTTATTCACGATCAAATTAACAAACAAAACATGAAGAAACTCAGACTATTAGTAATGTTATGTGTGGCAGGTTCGCTCGCATTTAATGGCTGTAAAAAAGGCGACGGTGATCCCGAGGTAGAGGTTGAAGCTGGAGGCGCTATTACTACGCCAGGAGGTAAAACCTGCACGCTGACAAAAGAAAGCGAAGAAGGCGGAACCTATTATGAAACCTATGAATACGACAGCCAAAACAGAGTGGTTAAAGTAAAAGAATATGATGCCAATGTTCTTGACGACTATACCACAATCAATTACGGAGCTAGTCAGATTGTTGTAAAAGATTTCGAGGGCAATGCAACTCAAGCTGATGAAACAACTACTTACAACGTTTCTAATGGTATGGTGACCGGCTATACCGAGACTGAAACCTATACCAACACAGGCGGCTTTGTAGAAACATACACATCTACCTATACTTTTGAACATAATAGCGAAGGGTATTTAGCTAAATCTAAACAGGTTTCAACGCAATCTAGTACCGAACCGGGATCTATTGCACATACTTCCACTTATGAAACAACCTTTACCTACTCCAATGGAAATCTGGTTTCTGAAGTAGAGTCTTATGGTTCTGGTGTAACAACCACGACTTATGAGTACTATACGGATATTAAAAACACCCTAGTGATTGATGAAAATTTACTAATAAGCAAACCCAATAAAAATGCAGTAAAAAAGGCGACACGCAGCACTACATATCAGGGTCAAACAGGAAGCACCTCTGTTACGAATTATACTTATGTAGTAAATTCCGATAAATTGATCACTAAAAGCACTCGGGTCGAAGTGTATTCATCCGCTGGTCAATCACCTCAAACTCATACCGAAATAATGAATTACGAATATTCTTGCAAATAAGAAATGCTATAAAAAAGAGGCTTGCTGGAAGCAGCACGCCTCTTTCATCTCAACGGCTTATTGCAACTCATAACTTTCTAAGCTGGGCATTTCTCAGCGGTAAAACAAAAACATACCGACATGTTCAAGAGAGATCTCCCTATGTGGATATGATAAAGTCCATTTAATATTCATGTTGGAGGGTATTCTATGGAGTCCACATTATAAAGAATGCCTTTTTTGCCGTTCCAACAAAGTCCCTACAGTCCCACTTCTAAACCCGGCTGTAATGGATACCGGCCATTGTGGCTAATGCCCTCGCGTAGTATGAATGAAGACGGGACTGCAGTTGCTTCGGAGACGGCAGGTACTTTTCTAACTATTGCCTGAACATGTAATATCACTGCATGGCTGCGAATTAATTAAATTTGTACCTTCATGAAAAAAAGCCAAATGGAAAACCTATTATTTCTAAACCTTGGAACACCTGAAATAATCATAATAACTTTTATCGGTGTGTTGCCATTAATATTAGCTCTTATTTGTTTGATTGATATCCTGAAATCGAATTTCAAAGACACAACGACTAAATTAATTTGGGTATTGATTGTACTCGTAGCGCCTATTATTGGATCCTTAATTTACCTTTTCTTTGGGAAGAGACAGAAGATTGCAAATTCCCAACAAAGAACAGTTTAACTTTCGGGCTGATGAATTTCCTTTAAACCCAAGGGTACCAATTTTTTAGTTTTCAGATAAGTTAGGGATACAATTACAAGGGTCATACTACCACCGAAAATGATGGCTGGCACGGTGCCCATTAAACGGGCGGTTAAACCGGATTCGAACGCTCCAATTTCGTTTGATGAGCCGATGAACATGGAGTTAACTGCGGAGACTCGCCCTCGCATATTATCGGGCGTTAACAACTGCATAATTGTTGAACGGATTACTACGCTGACACTATCAAAAACACCTTCGAAAAATAAAAAAAACAGAGTTAAATAGAAGCTAGTTGAAAGGCCATAGCCAATTATTGATAAGCCAAATCCGGTTACAGCAAACAGGAGATTTCGCCATGGTTTGTTCATGGGCGAATGACGGGCCATAAAAAGCATTGTCAACACAGCGCCAATGGCTGGCGCAGCTCTCATCATCCCAAACTGTTCGGCACCTACATGCAATACTTCACTGGCAACTACAGGAATCAGGGCCACAGCGCCCCCGAAAAATACTGAGAATAAATCAAGGCTCATTGCTCCTAAAAGCATACGGCTACGGAATACAAAGCCGATTCCTTCTTTAAGACTTTCCATTATATTCTCCTGGGGAACGAATTGTGGAGGACGTTTTTGAAGAAAGAATATACATGCGAATGATGTCAATAAAAACACCAATATTAAAAAGAACGTAACTGATATACCGGCATAGGCATATACTAAACCGCCAAATGCGGGACCGGCGATGGAAGCTACCTGCCAGCCGGCACTGTTCCATGTGGATGAATTTGGATAATGTTCGCGGGGAATGATCTGAGCCATTAGGGAAAATATTACAGGCCCCATAAATCCTCTGGCGATACCTATCCCAAAAATCATAAAGTATATTGTCAGGACGATAGTGGATTGGCTGAGATCCGAAGAAAATGCTGGCAAGGTTACTAAAAATAGTACCAGAGAACATACAAACATTCCTGCCAGGATAAGTTTTAAGAGCTTAGTTTTTTCAGATTTGTCTGCAACGTAACCGCCATAAAGTGCAATTCCTAAAGCGGGGATTGCTTCGGCCAAGCCTATCAGACCTAAAGAAAATGGATCCTTGGTAAGCTGATAAATATACCAGCCAATTATTACCGCCTGAATTTGGTAGGCGAAGGTGAGAAAAAACCGTATAGTTAAAAAGGAGCGAAACTCGGGGTAACGCAAGGCGGCATACGGGTCTTTCTTTTCAGGATCTGAATCTAACTTATCCACTAAATCAATCTTTATTTTAATAGAGAAGCGAAATTACAGTTTTTCATACTTCTATGAGATATTGTGAAGCGCGATTCCTCTTTCTTTTTTACCGAAGTATTTTTTCAGAAGCTCATTCTTATCCATTGCCAGATTTGGATCTTCTTCAAAAATTCTGATGACCTCATTCCGTGCTTCTTGCAGTATGTGTTGATCTTGCATCAGGTCTGCGAGTTTTAAGTCTAAAACCCCGCTTTGTCGCGTCCCTTCTATGTCGCCGGGACCACGCAGTTGCAGATCGATTTCGGATATTTCAAAGCCATCATTGGTTTTAACCATTGTTTCCAATCGTATTTTCGCCTCTTTGCTAAGTTTATTGCCACTCATCAAAATACAATAGGATTGTTCTGCCCCGCGGCCAACGCGTCCGCGTAATTGGTGTAATTGAGATAAACCGAAACGCTCGGCGTTTTCGATGATCATAACGCTGGCATTCGGAACGTTTACTCCAACTTCAATAACAGTAGTGGCGACCATTATCTGGGTTTCGCCTTTAACAAAGCGCTGCATTTCAAAGTCCTTTTCGGCAGGCTTTAGTTTTCCGTGTACAATACTTATACGGTAATCGGGTAAGGGAAATTCGCGGGAAATCGTTTCAATTCCAGCTTCCAAATGCAAGAGATCGAGTTTTTCACTTTCTTTTATTAAAGGATAAACTATGTAGATCTGGCGACCTAAAGCAATTTCCTGTCGCATAAAGCCGAACATGCGCAGGCGTTGACTTTCAAATAAATGGATAGTTTTGATTGGTTTTCTGCCGGCAGGCAACTCATCTATAACTGATACATCCAGATCGCCATATAAAGTCATCGATAACGTCCGCGGAATTGGTGTTGCTGTCATTACCAAAACATGCGGAGGCAGTGTATTTTTTCGCCAGAGCTTTGCTCTTTGCTCTACACCAAACCTATGCTGTTCATCTACCACAGCCAAGCCTAAGTTTGCAAACCGTACTGCATCTTCGATCAGGGCGTGAGTACCTACAAGAATATCTAAATCCCCTGCGGCGAGTTTTTCATGAATTTTCTTGCGGTCTTTTTTAGGTGTAGATCCTGTTAATATCGAAACGCTCACGAAATCATCGTTAACGAGTTTATGAATGGACTGAAAATGCTGCTGGGCGAGTATTTCGGTGGGGGCCATAATACAGGCCTGGCAACCGTTATCTATTGCGAGCAACATGCACATTAGGGCCACTATAGTTTTTCCGCTCCCAACATCGCCTTGCAATAACCTGTTCATTTGTACGCCTCGCTGGGTGTCGAGACGGATTTCTTTTAAAACTTTTTTCTGCGCGTTTGTTAAATCGAAGGGGAGCTTTTCGTTGTAAAAGGTATTGAACTTCTCTCCTACTTTGTCGAATATGGCGCCCTTAAATTTTTGTGTGCGCAAAAGTTTATTTTTAAGCAGCTTGAGCTGGATAAAGAATAGCTCTTCGAACTTTAATCTTCTGATGGCCGCTTGAAGTGTTAGCGCATCTGGAGGAAAGTGAATGTATTGAATTGCCTCTTTTTTTCCGATTAGCCTATACCGTTGTAATAGATATTCCGGTAAAGTTTCTTCAATTTCATAGAGCACTGTTTCAAGAGCTGCCGACTGAATTCGTTGAATTCCTTTCGTATCCAGTGAAAACTGCTTGAGCTTTTCGGTTGAACTGTATACAGGCTGCAGGGTTAAATTACCGAGTTTTTTTAGGTTGGGATTGTATAATTCGATTTCGGGATGGGACATTGAAATCTTCCCATTGAACTCAGTGGGTTTTCCGAATACTATAAAGGCCGCATTTGGCTGTAAAACCTTCTCAACCCATCGTATTCCCTGAAACCATACAAGTTCAACGATGCCTGTATCATCTCTCAGTTTGGCTACCAAGCGCCTTGATTGCTTTTCACCGACGATTTCTTTCGATATTAAGCGACCAATGAATTGCACTGATGGCAAATCAGGATTCAATTCTTTTATCTTATAGAATTTAGTCCTGTCGACATACCGGAATGGATAATGATTAATTAAATCCTGAAAAGTAAAAATAGACAGTTCTTTTTTAAGCACCTCAGCACGTTGAGGACCCACGCCTTTTAGATATTCAACTGGTGTGCTTAAAGAATGAATTGCCAAATGTATACCTGTTTAGAAAGGAAATGCTTTTTCATTCCAAAGATAAATGAAAATGTTAAAGCCTACAGAATGCAGCGAAACCTTTTCCATAAAAAAAGCTCCGGCACAAGCGTGCGGGAGCTTTCAATAACGAGAGCTAATAATCTATTGAACGGGTTCAACTCTAAACCAATCAAAATCGGCAAATCCCGAGTCGTTGATCTGTGTTTCTCTCGTAGCGAATAAGCCCACTTTGGCGCCTATCCAACGCCCTACTTCGGCCTGAAACTCGGCTCCCACTTCGGTAAATGCCTGTCCGTCTAAACTATAACTAAATTTGCACTTAGCTCCCTCAGTTACTTTAACTCTAAAATAGACGGGTTGATTGCCCACTTTAGTGATAACTTTTTCTTCTTCAGCTTTTCCGGCTTCGGCATTTTTGCACACGGTATAAACCAGGTATTTACCATCTTTTTCACTTTTCAACGCAAGATTTGCATAGCTAAATCCCATAACTGTTAATCCAACTTTTTCATTCTCTAAGCGATCATTAGGAGTGAACTTAAGTTTTGTAGTGACCATAAATACGTCGGCTGGGAATTTCTGAAGCAGTACATTTGGTGCTTGCCAAAGGTTTTTAGTGGAATCAGAAAGCTTATCAGTGAAGAGTCTGAGTGCGCCATTCGCCGCATTCGTAAAAACCCATGTCGGCTTTGGATTTGCCATCCACTGCCATTGCAAGCCAAGTTTTGTATCGTTAAATTCATCGCTTTCTGAGGGAGTAGCGATTGGGAATGTTTTCTTTCCGACGTTTGGCTTTTTATACGTTAAAACCGGCTCGCCGGTGCCATCTCCATCTTTATCCACGCCAATTACAGGCCAGTCGTTTACCCATTTCATTGGATTCAGATGTACGACTCTTCCGTAAGGGCCCTTATCCTGAAAATGCAGGAACCAATCTTCGCCGGTTGACGTATTTACCCATGCGCCCTGATGCGGCCCATTTACAGTGCTGCTTCCCTGGTGCATGACAATTTTTCTTTCATAGGGGCCGTACAAATTTTTTGAGCGCAATACCAATTGCCAGCCAGTAGATACTCCACCCGCCGGAGCAAAAATATAGTAGTACCCATTTCTTTTGTAAAACTTTGGACCTTCAATGGTTGGATCCGTTTCGTGTCCGTCGTATACAATGACTCCTTCGTCCAAGGTTTTGGTGCCTGTCTGGTTTAATTCCCTGACAACCATAATACTTTTAATTCCTGCCCGGCTTCCGGCATAAGCGTGAACCAAATAAATTTTTCCGTTGTCATCCCATAATGGACAAGGATCGATTAGGCCTTTTCCACCTACAACTAAAATTGGATCTGACCACGGACCTGCAGCATTTTTGGCTTTAGTAACATAAATCCCGAAATCAGGATCTGGATAATAAATATAAAATTCTCCCTTGTGAAAACGAATAGCAGGGGCCCAAACTCCCTGACCATGACGTGGGGCAGAAAAATAATCAAAGGGAGGCTGGCGTTTTAATGCATGTGCAATTAGCGTCCAGTTAACTAAATCTTTAGAATGAAGAATTGGCAAACCCGGAACATCTTCAAAAGAGGACGCAGTCAGATAAAAATCATCCCCCACACGCACGGCATCGGGATCCGAATAATCGGCGTTTAGTACAGGGTTTTTATAGGTGCCATTTCCCTGATCAGCAACCCAAACTTTGGAGATGTAGTTATTTTGTGCCTGGGAATATCCTGGCAAAAGAACAATGGATAGTAAGCCGGTAAAAACCAGCCGAGTTAATAGCAAAACGCTTTTTTTCATGATTAATTAGATATTAGGATGCAGGCACCCACGGCGTAGGTCCTGAGAAAATATTTCTGAGAGTGTATTTTTTAAGTTCTTTTTTAGATAATTTCTTTGACCAGCTTACGCGCTCACTCGTATTCGCCCCCGCACCAAAAGATCCATACTCTGCATAATAAGCGGTTTTTTCTTTATCAGGAAACATCTTGTCGCCCTTCCAAGGGTCCCAACCCTGAGCGACGATATGATCTGCCATATCTGTGCGGATGAACACCGTTTTTGCGTATGGCCGCCACGGACGTCCCAGGTAAACCTTTTTTACAGCTGAATCTGCGATTAATTTACAATTGAAAAACACATAACCAAACACTTGATTCGGAGTAGTTGCTGCGGCCGTTATATACGAATCAGACAGATTTTTAATTGTACAACTTTGGAAAACAACGGTGGCTTCGCCAAAAATAAAGTCGGTTGTACCTTCAATATAGCAGTCTTTATAATACTGCCTGCTGGTTCCACTGGCTGTATATAACGTGTCCTGATTACCTAAGATCCTGCAATTTACAATAACAGCCCGGTCGCCCTCAACATGTAAAGCAACAGCCTGGCCCACGCGTCCGGCGGTGTTTTGAATGGTTAAGTTCTCTGCCCTGAAATCGGCCCCCTGAACTAAAACCGTGTAAGAGGTGAATGTGGAATATTTAGCATTTCCGAAAGGATCCTTACCCCCTGGGAATGCTTTTCCGGAGTAATCATTTCCGGTGATAATGGTCTTTTCTTTGCTCTCGCCGATTAAATAAATTTTTGTTTTCCAGGAAGGAATGACTAACTTTTCATGATAGACGCCATTTTTAATGGTAATCTTGACTACTTGTCCCGAAAGATCACGAACTGAGTTTATTGCTTCCTGAATTGTTTTATAATCGCCGTTTCCATCCTGGGAAACAGTTAACGACGAGGGATGACCCGGTATTTGTGCATTTACAGCAATAACGCAGGTGAAAAAAAATACGAAGATTAAGAAAGTCCTTTTCATATAATTGGTTAAACATGATAAGAGCTGCAAGATTAACGAGAATTATGCTTTAATGCAAACGTTAGCACTATGAATTCATTCTATTCGATGATTCTCGCACGATAAGACGGGGTTCTAAAACCAGTTTTTCCGGTTTGGATCCGGGGCTTTGATTTCTTAAAAGTTTAAGAAAAATACGGGCGGTTTCTTCTCCCATCTTAGAGGTCTGCTGATCAATAGTAGAAAGAGCGGGACTCACCAGGCTTCCAAACGCCTCATTCGCAAAACCAATTACACCGATTTCTTCAGGGATTTTAATGCCGGCTTCTTTTAAAGCTTGCATAGCACCCATCGCAGTATAATCTTCTAAAGCGAAAATGGAATCGTAGTGGATTCCCTGCAGTTTTGTTTCACGCACCACATCTTTCCCAAATTGAAGCGAAAAATCTCCCTTAACAATCAAATCTTCTCTGACAGGAAGACCGTAATGTTTTAAAGCATCGATATATCCGCGTAAGCGTTCTTTAAAAATTGCGATATCCTGGTGGGCCGTAATATGCAGAATGTCTTTGTATCCTTGTTTAATCAAATGTTCGGTCGCTATAAAACCTCCTTTATAATCGTCAATAACAACTGACGGAACGTTCAAAGTACTTAACTCCCGGTCGAAGAATATAAGAGGGATATTGCGGGTTTTGATCTCGCTGTAAACTTCTTCAACTGTTTCGGTAGTTACCGACGAAATGATGCCGTCTACCCTTGATTGTAAAAAAGTTTCAATGCCTTTAGCTTCATGCCTTTTAGATTCTTTCGATTGATATAAAAGGATATTATACCCGTTCGCATTCATTACATTCTCGATGCCCGATACAACCGAACTAAAAAAGCTAACATGCAGGTTGGGCACAATCACTCCGATAATATTACTGCGGCCAGAACGGAGAGATGAAGCAATTTTATTTTGGCGATAATTTAAACGGTCTGCAGTTTCTCTTACCGCCTTTTTCGTAGCAATACTTATTGCCGGATGATCATTTAATGCCCTTGCTACTGTAGAAAAAGTAATATTTAATTCTTTAGCGATGTCGAGTATGGTGGGCTTTTTATTCAATTTCCTTTTTTTTAATCCATAAAGCTAAAAAATAATACTTTAAAAAAATAAATTATCTACCTTCGTGCCAACGTTGGCAATAAGTCATATAAACCTTAAAGCATGCTTTTACTCGGAATTGATGTCGGCACATCATCTATAAAAGTTTCGGTTGTAGAATCCGAGACACAAAAAATTATTGCTTCGGTTCAATATCCCGATACTGAATCACCAATAACTTCGCTAAAGCCAGGATGGGCAGAACAGTCGCCGGAAATGTGGTGGGAGCACGTACAGCAAGCTATTCTCAAAGCAAATGCCACTAAGTCCTATAATCCACACGATGTAGGGGCGATTGGAATTGCCTATCAAATGCATGGTTTAGTTGTAGTGGACAAGGATCAACAAGTGCTTCGCGATTCAATTATTTGGTGCGACAGCAGGGCGGTCGAGATCGGAAACCGCGCTTTCGATCAAATCGGCGAAAAACAAAGCTTATCACATCTGCTTAATTCTCCCGGAAACTTTACCGCTTCAAAATTAGCCTGGGTGAAAGAAAACGAGCCGGACATCTATGAAAAAATAGATACAGTTATGCTTCCCGGAGATTTTATATCGATGAAGCTGACCGGTAAAATCACGACCAGCAATTCTGCACTTTCGGAAGGGATTTTTTGGGATTTTCAAAGTAACTCTATTTCTGAAGACATATTAAATTGCTTTGGCTTTGATAAAAGCTTAATTGCCGATGTAATGAATGTGTTTGCCGATCATGGTCACCTTACAAAAGCAATGGCGGAAAAGTTATCGCTTAAAGCCGGAATCCCGATCAGCTATAAATCCGGCGATCAACCAAACAATGCGCTATCATTGAATGTGCTTAACCCGGGCGAAGTGGCTGCAACTGCCGGAACTTCTGGTGTTATTTACGGTGTAAGCGATTCGATCACGTACGACAAACAATCAAGAGTAAATACATTTGCGCATGTAAATCATACCGGCGCCAACACGCGTCTGGGAATCCTTTTATGTATCAACGGAACGGGAATATCAAATAGCTGGACCAAAAAGAATATTGGCTCGGGTTTGGATTACGAGGAAATGAATAATTCAAGCGCCAAAATTCCGGTTGGGAGCGATGGATTAAGAATACTTCCTTTCGGGAATGGTGCTGAGCGTATGCTAAACAACAAAATCATTGGCGCACAGTTCTGCAATATTGATTTCAACCTTCACACTCAGTCGCACATTTTCCGGGCGGTGCAGGAGGGTATTGCTTTTTCTTTCAGATATGGTTTAGATATTATGCGAGAAATCGGCATGAATCCGTCGGTGATCAGAGCCGGAAGGGCAAATTTATTTTTAAGCAACGTTTTTACTGAAGCTTTTGTGAATGCTACCAATGTGCCTGTAGAACTTTACGAAAATGATGGAAGTGTTGGAGCAGCCTTAGGAGCAGGAATTGGAAGTAAAATATTCTCATCAGAGCGGGAAGCCTTCAAAAATTCAAAACCATTGTCGCTGATAGAACCATCACAGGCAGAAGCTTATGAACCAATCTATCAGGATTGGAAATTAATATTAGATAAACATATAAAAAATCATAATTAACATGGCAAACGTAATCACCGGCGATACCGAATTTTTCAAAGGTATAAGTCAAATTAAATTCGAGGGATTAGAATCAGACAATCCACTGGCATTTAGATGGTACGACGAAAACCGCGTGGTAGCGGGTAAAACGTTAAAAGATCATTTCCGCTTTGCAGGAGCTTATTGGCATTCGTTTGTGGGTAATGGCGCGGATCCATTTGGCTCCCCTACACACATTCATCCATGGGACAAGAAAGGCGATGCTATTGAAAGGGCAAAAGATAAAATGGACGCCGCCTTTGAATTTTTAACAAAAATGAACCTTCCTTTTTATTGCTTCCATGATGTAGACGTGGTAGACTATGGAAACGACATTGTTGAAAATGAACGCAGATTACAGGCCTTAGTTGATTATGCGAAGCAAAAACAAGCAGCAAGTGGCGTGAAACTTTTATGGGGGACTGCCAATTTGTTTTCGAATCCACGCTACATGAATGGTGCGTCCACCAATCCCGACTTCCATGTTTTAACTCATGGCGCAGCACAAGTAAAAGCCGCCTTGGATGCAACAATAGCATTAGACGGCGAGAACTATGTTTTCTGGGGGGGACGTGAGGGTTATATGACTTTGCTTAACACAGACATGAAACGCGAGCAGGAACATTTCGCTAAATTTCTTCATGCTGCAAAAGATTATGCACGTAAAAACGGCTTTAAAGGAACGTTTTTTATCGAGCCTAAACCAGCTGAGCCATCAAAACATCAATATGATTTCGATTGCGCTACCGTTATCGGATTTTTGAATCAGTTTGGTTTAGAGAAAGACTTTAAAATTAATATCGAAGTAAATCATGCAACTTTAGCCGGGCATACATTTCAGCATGAGCTACAGGTTGCTGCAGATGCAGGAATGTTAGGTTCTGTTGATGCAAACCGCGGAGATTATCAAAATGGCTGGGATACTGACCAGTTCCCGAATAACTTAAATGAGATCACTGAAGCTATGCTGATTTTCCTTGAAGCAGGTGGATTGCAGGGTGGTGGTGTAAACTTTGATGCCAAGATCAGAAGAAATTCAACGGACGTGGAAGATCTGTTTTACGCGCATGTTGGTGGTATGGACACCTTCGCAAGAGCATTAATTACTGCGGATAACATTCTTCAGAAATCGGATTACAAAAAGATTCGTACAGAGCGTTATGCTTCTTTTGACTCAGGAAAAGGAAAAGAATTTGAAGAAGGAAAGCTGACACTTGAAGATTTAAGAGCCTTCGCTATTGAAAACGGCGAGCCGGCTACAATCAGTGGAAAACAAGAGTATCTTGAAAACGTAATCAACAGATATATTTAAGCTGTTATGAACAATAAAAAAGGGCACCGCGAGTGCCCTTTTTTATTTGAATTATATCAACAATCAAGATACCCCGAAAGGAGCAACTAAAGCCAGTACTTCAGCCTTTGTTAGAGGCTCATCAAAAGCTTCTGCCGCGGCACTGTACGAGATATTTCCGCCAACGCCAGGCAAACTTGTAATCATTACTCCCGCCTGATTGACGTTATTTTCTGGTGATGCACCGCCATAATTTCCATTTGCCGCCGGAACGCCACTATCATTCGAGCTTGTTGCACTTGCCGCAATCCATGGTTTTAAAGCGGGGACACCATTCATCCGGCGCATATAACGAATTTTCGAAGCATGGCGGGCCTCCACAGCATGAATTCCCAAGGCAGCTGTTAATACTACCTTTTCGCCCTTAAGAGCACCGGCCTGACCTTTATACGCTCTTACACCCGTATCTTCTAAAGCCTGGGCAACTGCCAGGAATGTCGAATAATTACTGAAAACATCCGGAAAGGTTCCTCCGGCGGTAAAATCATAATTGCTTTTTTCCGCCACCGGGGTTTGGTTTAACGAGCTTAACACCGACTTTAAAAAGTCGACATGTTTCTTTTCACTATCGCGAATCATCACAATAGCATTTCGTTGTTCTCCTGCCGGTATTGGCAACGTTAGAGAAGCATTTCCTCTCAGGTAAAAGTTATATTCGAAATGTTCCAGGGTTAAAGCATATTGAAGCACGTCAACAATCGCCGACGGAGTAACCTGGCCGTATGCTTTAGTAAACATAGAACCCAAAGCCAGAGGCATGGCTGATAAAGCGATTTTTGAACCCATGCTCAAAAACTCCTTCATCGCATTTCTGCGGGGACTTAAGCGTTCGTAAATCTCGCCGTCCACTTTTTCTATTTCTTCTAATATATTTACAATATTCATGATCTTTCTCTATTAAGCCGGTATGGTGGCTGGGTCAATTTTAGTTTTTATATACGCTCCTGCGATAGCCAATACTTGGGCGGGAGTGCGCGCCATATTCACAGAATATGCATCGACTGAATCGCCTAAAAAGCTATTCGGTTCAAGAAGTTCGCGGATTAGGGCCGCATGACGAGCCTCGACAGACACAATTTTGCCTGCTAATAATAAGAAATCGGCGTTTTTTAATAGATACCCGGCACCATCATACGCAGACACGCCCAAATCTTCAAAGGCCTTAGCTGTGCCCAGTACGCTGGCCCGACTTGAAAAGTTTATACTGCTGAAATCTACCGTCAGGTTTTTTATCGGAGTAGCACCATTGGCAGTAATAGCCGCTTTAAAAAATTCGCGGTGAGCAATTTCATGATCACGAATATCGGTTAAGAAAGAGTTTTCGGCAGCCGACATTCCCGAATAAGGAGTTGCTATTACCTGGGTATAGAATGCTGCTTCCAGCTGTTCAAGAGCGTAAGCATAGTTTAAAATTGCAACGTCACCGGTTCCTAAAGAAATGCCGGGGCCATAGCCATTTTCCGGATCGTCCGGATTATAATTACTTTGCTTACAACCCGCTGCTATCAGGGCTATCCCGGCTGCACCTGCTCCGGCATACTTTAAAAATGAGCGGCGCTGTACTTTCCTCGCTAAGAACTCCCCTTCTGGCAAAGAAGTTTCTTCGGTTTGAATAATTGAATTTTCCATAAAATCTATTTTTGGTTATGAAGTTTCAGTAACCTACGAGAAGACTTATCGGATTGGATTTTACATTCTGATTATTTTAAAAAAAATTAAAATTCTGCAAATAATTCTTGTTGTATATAAACCATTCAGTATTATTGGAAAGATTAAGATTTTGAGCAGAAAAACGAAAACATCACTTCCTGAAGCCGAATTAATAAAAGCGATCCGGCAGAAACAAAAAATTGGGTCTGAGGCATTATATGACATGTACTCTGCTTCCCTGTTTGGCGTTATTTTACGGGTTGTTCAGGATCAGGAACTTGCCGAGGACCTATTGCAAGATACTTTTGTCAAGATTTGGAACTCTTTTGATCTCTACGACGAAACAAAAGGACGGCTGTTTACATGGATGGTTAATTTGGCCCGTAACCTCGCCGTTGATAAAGTAAGATCGAAAGATTTTCGAAATAACAGTAAGAACCAGGACATTGAAAACTCCGTAATTAAGATTGATGAAGAGCGAAATACAACTTTAAACCCCGAAGTACTTGGTGTAAGAGACATGGTAAATAATCTGAGGCCAGAAGCAAAAGCGGTTTTAGACCTAATCTATTTCAAGGGGTATACGCATGTTGAGGCTTCAGAAGAATTAGGGATACCTCTTGGCACTGTAAAAACAAGACTCAGGTTAGCGATTATCAGTTTAAGAAAATTATTCAATTAAATTGGAAGATTTAAAGACATATATTGAAAGTGGCGTTTTGGAGCTTTACGTTCTTGGTGATTTAACCGGGAGTGAAAGGCATGAGGTTGAGTTAATGCTTGAAAAACATCCCGAACTCAGAGCAGAACTGACTGAAATTGAAAAAGCGTTGGAAAAATATTCTGAGGCACATGCCGTAGAGCCCTCTGAGCACCTTCGATCAAAAATTCTGGACAATCTGGAAATCGCGGAAGAAAAAATTGAGGGCTCGATAATTCCTATTTCCGGTCAAAGTAAGAAGAACAATTTCTATAAGTATGCCTTTGCCGCATCGATAGCCTTGTTATTGTTAAGCTTGATCGCGATTATAAACCTGAGCAGTCAACTTAGGGAATCTAAGAATCAAATTGCTGTTCTGCGCGAATCAAATCAGCAATTCTCAAGCCGGGTGAATTATGTAGAGGGTCAACTTGAAGACGCGAAACAGTCTTTGAAGATATTGCACAATCCGGAGCAATACAAACTTGTAAATCTAAAGGGAACGCCAAATGCTCCTGCAGCGAGCATGATGGTAGCCTTCGATCCCGAAAAGGAAGAAGTCATGATTGATTTAGCTTCTGTCAAAATGCCTGCAAACGACACTGAACATCAGTATCAATTATGGGCATTGGTTGATGGTAAACCTGTAGATCTTGGTGTATTTGATGCCAAAAGTAATGCCACAGGAATGATAAAAATGAAATCAATAAAAGCGGCTCAGGCTTTTGCAGTAACTCTGGAACCAAAAGGCGGAAGTGTCTCGCCCACTATGGAGCAAATGATGCTGATGGGCGCGATTTAAGATTTAGCTTCTGGTTATTCAAACAAATACATGCCTGAACATTTTAACTCTTCTGCTTTTTCGTCTCGCGTTTAACTTCCTTCAATAAGCGTATTTTAAAAAACACAAACAGAGACGCGGCAAATACCGCGACAATAACTATACTGTAGCGCTCTTTGTTAATTCCCCAAAAAAGACACATAACCATGGTGAAAATGGCTATGTTATAAAACACGTTTAAAAGAACCTTTTTAAACATTCTAGTAAACCGGCATAGAAGGATCGTATTTTTCTTTCCAGGCAAGTATACCACCTTCAAGATTATACAGGTTATCAAAACCTAAAGTTTGAAGCTGCATAATTGCAGCAGCACTTCTTTTTCCGCTACGGCAATGTACGATTACAGGTTTGTCGGTTTCTATTTTATCCGATTCGATCATTACCCCTGATAATGGAATATTTAACCCACCCAAATTAGACACTTCATATTCAAAGGTTTCTCTAACATCAATCAGTTGAAAATCCTCTCCGTTATCAATTTTTTTCTTTAATTCTTCAACAGTTATTTCTTCCATTTCACAGAATTTTTAAACAAAGATAACACTAATCCAGTATTTGCTTAAGATGTTATTTTTGCACCACTGATATTTAATTTCAGTTTATTTGTAACAACTTGCATCACAGGTCGTTTTATAAAATATTATTCTTTCAGTTTAATGAAGAAAATTACTGGTTTTTTCTGGTTCTGCTCCGGCGCACATATTGATACCTTAAAACGATTTCCTACAGAACAGAATAAATATGTGGGTATAGGTGCCACAATATTTTTCACAGCTTTATTCGCCACATTATCGGGCGGTTATGCCATGTATTTTGTTTTTTCAGGTAGCCCCGCCGCGATTGTGTTTGCAATAATTTTCGGGCTGATTTGGGGGCTCGCTATCTTTAACATGGACAGGTATATTGTTTCCAGTATCACCAAAACCGGAACTTCTAATCAGCAGATTCTACAAGCGACTCCGCGTATTTTGCTGGCAATTATGATTGGCATTGTAATATCCCGCCCCCTAGAGCTTAAAATTTTCAATAAAGAAATCCGCGAAAAATTAAAAACCAGCTACCTGAATGGTCAGCGGTCAAAAATTGACACCCTTAACCATACATTTAATAATAAGTATGTAACCGAACTGAATAAAATCGTCGATTTGAAAGCTGAAAAAGACTCGCTCGAAAGGGATATTAATCTCTCCAGGTACGTTCTGAACCAGGAAATCTTTGGCGATAAAAGCAACCAAACCTCTGGCAAAGTTGGCTATGGGACTTATGCAAAGCAAAAAGAAACAGTGCTAAATCAAAAGGCTCAGCGACTAGAAACCGTGCGAGGGGAAATGGCCTACCTGGAAAATTTTATATTAAAACGAAAAGAGCTGGAAGGCATAACCAGCGAACGGATGTTTAACGGCAAACAATTAGACAGCTTATCAAATGTGGCAGGCTTTGCCGATCGAAACTGGGCATTAGGACAACTGAGTTTTAATGCAGACGGTAGCAGAGATATGGGTACATATCTTGCAATATCTTTTATTAGCATGCTGTTTATATTGTTCGAATGTTTGCCGGTTTTTGTAAAGTTAATGAGCCCGGTCGGCCCCTATGACATCGCATTGCAAAATATTGAACAGTCGGCAGTACATGGCTCCTATAAAAATAAAGAATACGATATTGCAGTAACTGATGGTATCCAAGATACAAAAGTGGAAACCGAAATACATAAGCAGAAGCAGATTATTACTGGAAAATCTTCCAGAGAATTAGAAAATTACCCCTGGGAAGAATACAATAACCCTGGCTGATTTTATTTTATCTCAATAGGCTGTTCGGGAACATTTGTAAGAATGCATTTTAAACATCAATGAAGAAAGTTTTTCTAGTATACATCACTCTTTTTCTCGCTTCTTGTGCGGTAAAGACTCCAAAGAAGCTTATAAAACACAATGATGTCGAGAGAATGATCCTCAAGCTTTCTGCCGATGAGATGCAAGGAAGAGAAATTTTCACCCCAGGCATTGACAAAGCGGCGAGCTTTATAGAAAGCGAATTCAGGGAAATAGGTCTAAAGCCTCTGGTAGGCCTCAGTGGTTTCAGACAAGGATTTTCCAAGTTAAGCATTAAACCTGCTGCACTTAGTGTCACCGTAAACGGAGATATTTTAGATAAAAACCAAGTGATGGTAGTTACCGACAGGGCTGGTATAAACTGGACAAATGAAGATGGCGTAGAAACACAATATATCAAGTCGGGCGATACTTTTATGGCGCGCTATCGCGAGATTATGCGCCTTAACAAACCGGTGATTGTGTTTGTGGACAAGCAGTTTATAGATGCCTTCAGCCGGGTCCGCAATTTTTTCATGGGAAAAAGAATTTTAGATGAAACGGATGACAAAACCGCTGCTGTTTTCATTCTCGGAGTAGAAAATCCCTCATCTTACCGAATAATGTTTAGCAATCAAATTGCAAAGGCACCGCTTTATAATATTGCCGGCGTCATTCCTGGAAAGTCAAAGCCAAATGAATTTGTAATTTTTTCCGGCCACTACGATCACCTGGGAATTATTGAAGAAGTACACGGAGATTCTATAGCCAATGGCGCAGATGATGATGCTTCTGGAATTACAGCAGTAATCTCGTTGGCCCGGTACTATAAAAAATTAAACAACAATGCCCGTACCTTAATATTTGTTGCCTTTACAGGTGAGGAATCGGGTATGTTAGGATCTGAATATTTTTCCGAACAGTTAAAGCCAGATGAAATAACGGCGATGTTCAATATTGAAATGATCGGAAAAGAGTCCAAGTTTGGCAAAAATTCAGCTTTTATTACTGGATTTGATCGTTCGGATTTCGGAAGGATCCTGCAAAACAATCTCAAAGGGACCGAATTTACTTTTCATCCAGATCCATATATCGAACAGCAACTTTTTTACCGGAGCGACAATGCTACACTTGCAGCGCAAGGTGTACCGGCTCACACCATTTCGACCTGTCAAATTGATAAGGACGAATTTTATCATACGGTAGATGATGAGTTTAAAACGCTTAACGTTGATAATATTACAGCTATCATTAAAGCAATCGCTCTAAGCTCAAGAAGCATCGTTGCCGGAACAGAAACACCTATAAGAATAGCTCCGTTGAAGCCTTAAATGGCTTAAAGTGAGAGTCGCATTACGTAGTCGTTTAAAACATAGTTGAAGTAAGGGATATCGACTTCTTCAAAAACTTCGAAGCCATATTTCTTATAAAACAGATATGCCGGATTGTTGCGGTTAACGTTGAGTTCCAAAAATTTTGCAGCCCTTGCTTTTGAATCATCTCTGATAAAGTTAAGCAATAAACTCCCGATACCTTTTCCCTGTTCTTGCGGTGAGATATAAAGTTTATGAATTTTAGAAAGGGAATGGTCTTGACCGGAGATAGAATACGAAGCAAAGCCAAAGAATTTTTGATCATCCTCTGCAATTAAAAAAATAGCACCCTCATTAAATTGCGATTGTAAACTTTCAGGCGAATACATATCATTCAACATAAACGCTATTTGTTGCGGCGGCAAGATACCTTGATAGGTGGAGGGCCAGATTTGATGAGCAAGCTCGTGAATCTTCGGGATATCCTGCAAATTTGCTAACCTGATCTGCATAAGATGCTAAAGCGTTTCGGCAATGAACGTGAATGGCTGCTCAAAGGTTAATGTGTAAAAGCCTTCTTTCTCAGTTTCGAAAACATGTTCAGTTATTGGTATTAAACCTGAAACATGCAGGTTATTGGCCTCAAGAAGCACTTCTATTTCCTCGCCCGCAGTTTGCCATTTACTGAATCCCGGCTTTACAGGAAATATTTTTTGGTACGGTGTTAGTATCACAAGATCTATTCTGTCTACATACAACACATAATCTTTAGCGCAAAACGTGTCGGTGATAATATTTACAGCGGGATATTGTTCTCCAGTTAGAAATTTAAGAGCATCCTGCAAAGGATCGTCTTCAGTATGAATTACAAGAGTTTGGGGCTGCGCCGGATAGTGAAGGTCTTTGCTAACCACGCCATCAATCTTTATCCCTAATGAATCAACGGTTTCAAACATTTCTTCGGTAACAATAACCGTAGGGCTCCACTCTAAAAGCTGACCAAGATTTTCATGGTTAAAGCCTTCCATATTAATGATCAGTAAAGCCGGCTCTTGTTTTTCCCTTATAATGTGATGCGATGACATAGAGGCAAAAGTACTGAAGACTTAATACACTTTTTTATAAATTTCTTTGAACGCAGCGCCGGGATTATCTGCCTTATTTACAGCGGCAGATAAAGCAATGCCATACACTCCAGTTTTCATTAATGCATCCATATCTTCTATATTAACTCCGCCGACAGCTAAAACGGGAATCGTAATTCCAGCTGCTTTCATTTTTTCCGTGATGGATTCGTATCCAGAAATGCCTAAAAGAGGGTAATCGTTCGGCTTAGTTTCGGTTATATCAAACGGGCCACAGCCGACATAATCCACAACATTACTTGCAGCTATCCGCTCAATATCCTGGAAAGTGTTGGCCGAGGCTCCAAGTGTTTTTTCATTGCCGATTTTTTCGCGGATAACCTTGAAATCAGCTTCCATATCTTCAATATGCACTCCCTGAATATCTGCTTTGTTTAAAAGATGAGCGTGATCGGTAACTATTAAAGTTGCTCCCCAGTCGTCGCAAATAGAAGCTATTTGATGAAGATCATCTAAAAGCTCTTCATCATTTTTTGATAAGCACCGGTATTGAACCCATTTACATCCCGCTTCGCAGGCAATTTGAGCTTGTTCTATATGGCTGCGAGTATCTAAGTCTTGTGTTAAATAGTGCAGCTTTGCTATAAATTTGTTCATTTTTTGAATCTAAAGACCTAAGGTCGTGGGGTGTTTAGTTTATTTTAATAATTCAATTATGGGTTGTCCAATATTACCATTAGGCTCCTGAATATGAAGCAGGGCCGCGAGCGTTGAGGCCACATCTGCCATATTTGTCAGACGGTTCGTTTTACCCTGCTTAATTCCCCAGCCCATAAAAACCAGTGGAATATGGCTATCGTAAGGGTTCCAGGTTCCGTGGGTGGTACCGGTCACTTCGGTTCCGTATCCCTGATAATATCCCGGGTTTGGGATCAGTTGGATTTCTCCACTTCGTTTTTCATTATAGCCGTTGATGATGCGTGTCTTTAATACTTCTGGAATAGCTTCAGCACCAATGTTTTTTAAATCAACCACGTATGAAATATTACTTTGACTTTTATAATAGGCGATTACATCTCTTTTTATCTGATTAATCTCTAATCCTTTGTCGCTTAACAGCGGATAATTAAAATGGACCTGGTAATTATATACATTTCTTATTATTTTATCGCTCCCATATTTCCTGGATAAGATCCCATTCAGCTCTTCCACACCTCGCGTAGAATTATTCGTGCCGTTCCAAATACCTGCAGGAATTTTATGATCAGCTAAAAAGTTTGGATTATGAGCTGCGCCGTGGTCTGCCGACAAAAATACGGTATATTGCCCTTTTCCTATAGTTCTATCCAGATAGGTTAGAAAGTCGGCGATATCTCTATCCATCCTCAAATACAGATCCTCCACTTCGACTGAATTAGGGCCAAACTGATGCCCGACGTAGTCGGAAGCAGACAGGCTGATCGCCAGAAAATCTGTTAATCCGCTTTTTCCCATTCCCTCACTTCTGATGGCCGACTTTGCAAAATCGAGTGTCAAGGTATTTGCATAAGGACTGTTTTTAATTTTGCTGAAATCATTCGCAGGGCTCTGCAACGGGCCATGCGGAAATACAGGCGCCTTTTCGTCCTGAAATTTTCCTTCATAGCGGGGCGAATTATCGGGACTGCTTTGCACATACGAATCAAGCGGATACATCGTCTCCCACGTCTGAGTCAAATATTTTTCAACCAGCCGCTGACTATTGTATTTTTCTACCCAAAGCGGCAGGTTGGCCCGGTAATAAGTACTCGTAATCCAGTTTCCGGTCAGATCATCATACCAGTAAGCAGCATCTGCTGAATGGCCTGCAGGTAATATACTGCCCCGATCTTTAAAAGCAATTCCAATCACTTTTGAACGGAAATTGGTAGCCAGCTTTAATTCATCGGTAATAGTATTTGTCAATAGATTCTTTGGCGACATTTTACCTGCTTTGGAAGTTGTTCCCACAGATTGGACTGTTGTATCCTCAGTACAATACATCATGTACCCGGAAGATTGCACAATCCAACTGTTACCCGAAATACCATTTATAGAAGGAACTGAACCCGTATATAAACTTGCATGCCCGCAGGCGGTATAGGTTGGGATATAGGAGATCTGCGTATTCTCGCAACTGAAGCCTTCGTTTAAAAGACGCTTGAACCCATCCGTTCCATAGCGTTCGTAGTAGCGATAAAGGAAATCCCATCGCATCTGATCTACTACCAGGCCAATCACCAGCTTAGGTCTGGGCAGGGCAGTGGACTTTTGCTGTGGAAATGCTAAAAAGCAATAGCAGATGAGAATAGATAAGAGAAGATATTTAAGTTTCATTTATTAAAAATATGGTATGCAAATCTCGTATTTGGATCTGAATGTACTATTAATTTTTAGAGAGTAGCAGAATAATACCCAGAGAACTTAAAAGCTTGGAATTAAATAAACACAGCCGCAGACTCTTAAATTCCTGTCAAAGGAGATAAATCAATACAGAAACGGCATTCTGACCACTGGAAACGGTCCGGGAAGACCAAATAAGTTGCTTTTTGTACACTAACACGAATATCGGAACAATTCAATAATATTTCACTTTAGTGCAACTTTCCTTATCTTTGTTACGTGTCCCAAAAACAGAAATTTAGAACAATCATATTTTATAAAAACTACTTTGACAATTTCTTCGTCAAACAACGAGACAAAGTAAAAAATAAAATCATTTGGACCTTGGACCTGATAGAGGAACATCAAAGAGTTCCTGAATTATATCTTAAACATATTGAAAACACGGACGGACTCTTCGAAATCCGAGTGCAACAAGGCAGTGATATATTTCGAATTTTTTGTTTTTTCGATCAGGGGCAATTAGTGGTTCTGGCAAATGGATTCCAGAAGAAAACCCAAAAAACACCAAAACAAGAAATTGAAAGGGCACTTAAAATAAAGGAAGAATATGAAAGCGAAAAATAACACCACGACACTTGAGCAGTTTAAGGATAAACATTACGGGAAAATTGGAACTTCAAAGCGTAATGAATTGGAAGCAGGTTATGAAAACTTTAAAATCGGTGCGTTAATTCATGAAGCAAGACTTGAAAAAGGATTAACCCAAGAACAGTTGGCAGAAAAGGTTGGTACGACCAAATCATATATTTCAAAAATTGAGAATAACATAAAAGAGGTCCGTTTCTCGACGCTTAAAAAAATAGTTGAATTAGGCTTGGGCGGACAATTAGAGCTTTCAATCAAACTTTAATCCAATCTCTTAAAATAACTCTCGTGCTCTCTTAAAATTTCATATCTAACGAAAGCAAGAAGAAAGAACCCTTGTTTGGGCCGACAAAAGCAAGCCAATGAAACGAACAATCAGACTTAAAACTGTTTTACAATATTCACCCGACAAAGTTTGGCTGGCATTAACAGACGCTAAACTGCTCGGGAGCTGGTTTATGGAAAATGACATCAAACCCGAGCTAAATCATTATTTCACTTTCCGAATGGCTCCACAAAAAGGCTGGGATGGAATTACGCATTGTGAAATAACAGCCATTGAACCAGTAAAGCACATTGCATACACCTACAAAGGAGAAGCAACCGGAGAAAAAGCATTAGCTTGTGCAGGCATCCACTCTGATTCGGCAGACAAAATGACTAAAGGAATTTTTACTGAATTAAACACAGTTTTAAGTTTTACGCTAGAACCAACCTGTGGCGGAACAATTCTTTTGATGGAGCATTCGGGTTATGCGGGGCTAAAATTGGTTATTGTAAGTTTGATAATGCAAATGGGTTGGAAGAAGCAGTTGAGGAAAAAGCTGCCAAAGGTATTGGAACAAATGACCTAGGAAAAAAATCATTCTTACACACAGCATAAACGCAAAAAGAGGGCCGCGGCCCCATGCCACAACCCTCCTCTTACATAGCTCGCGCAGTCCCTTAATACTTCTCTCTTAGGGATTGTAAAAAATTACGGTATGCGTGCGTATATTAAAAATTTTCTGTGGTTAGGGAACTATTATACATAAAGCTGTATGAGTATCCATTGGCCGAATACTTTTCGGAAAAGAAAGCTAACACTCGTCTGACGGTCTATTGGAAGG
>CBFGOI010000006.1:0-85520 GCA_965650335.1 uncultured Pedobacter sp.
AATAGGGTCTTCGGCATCAGGAAGCCCTTTACCTGCTTTTTGATTGGTTAAATGCGCAGAGATTCCCCAAAAAGTTTCCTCACAAATTGACCAAATACCATCCATCATATGATCTGAAAAGCGGCCCTTACCTTCAATGGATTCAGCCAATGCAAGGTCCCAAAGTAATTCCCGTTTTTCATAAGATATTTTTGAATAATTGCTTCTATTACCGGTTCTTACAAATTCCAGAGTTACTGTGGCAGGAATAGATTTAAATTCTTTTTTGAGGGCTATTTCACCAGCTTTTATGAAATTATTCAGAATACTGTCTGTAAACTTACCTCTCCATTCTTCAGGTGTTTTTGGAAAAGGCTTCCAATCCGTTTTATGAATTAAAGATTGTGCTATTGTTTGTTCAGAAAATTGCTGTAAAAGGTTTCTTTTAGTTATTTGAGCCCCTGATGGCAGCGCACCAAGTAAAAGCAATAAGACAAAGACACTACTAATTGGCTTCATGTGTTGATATAAGAGGAAATGTGTTCGGATTAATTTCTTGAACATAGTAATTAATACAGTTCGATCCGGTATTTTTTTTATTACATCTAAATAGAGTTAAGATAGTTGAATGATAAGATAATCTATCTGTCTGTGGTAGATTATTTCTTTATAAGTTGCATTCAAATTAATAGTAAATGTATTGTTCAGAGTAACCTTGTTGTTGTTCTTTTAGATAGAATGTATATATCAAATGTAAATCAATTCAATCCTGACAAAACAGGTAATTATATGACCTATAAAAATAAAATTACCAGCCTCTGCATAATTATTCTCATTGCTTTGGGTGCCCACACACACGCACAGTCAATATATGCAGGCAGATATAAGGCAGTTTTTAATGCTCCTCCCAATAATATCCCTACCTCTAAAACTCCGGATGCACCACTTGCAGGAAACGGTGATATTGGGCTAACATTAGGGGGGAAGCCAGAAGCTCTCAAATTTTATTTGGGGAAAAATGATTTTTGGAGAGCTTATCCCGTTTATCCTGGGGGCGGAATTTCACTTCCAGGCAGCTTAGATGTTAATATAGCCGCTTTAGAAGGAGCTTCCTATTATGCTGAACAAATTCAGGATAAAGCGGAAATAAAAGCGAAGTTTATTAAAAATGATCTTATTGTTTCTCTGAATACATGGGTTGCTGCAACCAGGAATACAGTAATTGCCGAATTTACCTCAAATAAGGCATGTCAGTTGAAGCTCAATCTCTGGGCTCCGGAAGGGAATACCTCAGTTAACACCAATGGTACAACAGGTTCGGTTAATTGGGTAACCCGGTCCTTTGAAAATACAGCCCTTTTGGAATGGCCCAGTAATGTGGCTTTAGCGTTGAACGTATTGGGTAAATCATCATCCGATAATAAAATCATCAATCTCCAGCCTGGTAAAAAAGTAATACTATCAGTTACACTTTATACAAATCACGACAGAAAGGACTGGAAAGAACGCGCTATCAACGAAGCTCAGTCTTTCACTATTGGTTCAATTAGATTCATACGTACCGAGCATGAAGACTGGTGGAAGAATTTCTGGAATTTATCTAGAGTAGAGTTCTCCGATCCTTTTCTTGAAAAGTACTATTATGCTTCACAATATCTTTTTGCGTGTAGTTCTCGTGGTGATAAATTTTCTCCGGGTATCTGGGGGCCTTTTATAACTCAGGATTCTTCCGCCTGGGGCGGCGATTATCATTTAAATTATAATTACCAGGCGGCTTATTGGGCAGCTTATTCTTCTAATTATATTGATCAGGTTAATAATTTTGACCAGCCTCTTCTTGATTATATGGAAAAAGGAAGAGAACATGCAAAGAATCTGCTGAATTTAAGTGGGATATATTATCCTGTCGGTATTGGTCCAAAGGGTTTGGCTACCACTCGATGGCCCCTTACTCCAGAAGAAATGCAGCGACGTTACGGCACCACAGAAAACACAATCGACGGAGGCTATAAATTTCTAGGCCAAAAAATCAATGCTGTATTTAGTGTTGGAAATATGATGATGCGTTTTTACAGTACTTACGATAGTGCATATGCAAAGCGTGTTTATCCTTATATTCTTGAATGTGCTAACTTCTGGGAGGATTATTTAAAGTTTGAAAATGGGCGCTATGTTATTTATATGGATCATTTTAATGAAGTAATGCCCAATCTTCGCCATAATGGACAATGGAGAGATCGATTAGGCGATTTTAATTCCACACTTTCATTGGGATTAGTTAAAATGCTTTTTAAAGGAATGGTTGATGTTAGTACCTATTTAGACGTTGATCAAAATCGCCGGGAAAAATGGAACCATATTATTACGCATCTAAGTAAGTTTCCGCTTGGGGAAGTTGATGGGCGGATGGCTTTAAAAAGTGTCGAAAAAAGCGCTTCACCAGACAATCCGAAAGCCTCAGGCTTGTCTCGTGTTTCTATTCACGGATTGATTTTGCCCGGCGGAGTAGCCGGTCCTAAAACAGATCCCGAATTTAATAAGGTTTTGTTAAGTGATGTATCGCACTGGAAAGATAGAAGTACAAGCAAAAGTAATTGGGGTAATACATTGGGTAACGGGATAGAAACTTCTTTCCCGGGTGCAGTTAGGGTAGGGTATAATCCGGATGAAATATTAAACTACTTAAAGGAAAGGATTAAAGCTCAATCGAATACAAATCTCTGGATAACACAAGACGGTGGGGGGATTGAAACACTGGCGGCTGTGCCTTTAACTATTAATGAAATGCTGATGCAAAGTTATGAAGGCGTTATTCGTATTTTCCCGAATTGGAACAAAAATAAAGGGGCAAGTTTTGATCAGCTTCGTGCATATGGTGCTTTTTTGGTAAGCAGCAGTTTAAAAAATAAAAATATTGAATTTGTTAAGTTACTAAGTGAAAAAGGGCGGACTTGTATCATTGAGAATCCTTGGTTCAATAAGGATGTGCAATTGAAAAGAAATGGAAAGCTTGCGGAGAAGCTTAGTGGTGAAACGTTTAGCTTCAATACAAGGCCGGGGGAGTTGCTTGAACTGACTTTGATAAAGTAAGTGTGTTTATGCCAAAGAAAATGCGAGAGCTGCAATTGTACGTGGAGCAAAATTTAATTAATTAAGAATCTTTAATACCCCGATATTCCTTTTGAAATTCAATTGTATCAACTTAATTACATGTATAGTTATCTTATATCTGCCAATATAGTTGAATTAATAGGCAAAAAGATAGAATAAACCAGATTGAAAATCCCCTTATTTGCAGTATTATTTTATTGACCAATAAAGAAGGACTTCCTTTAAGCAAACCATAAGTATTAAGTATTGAAAAGGAGTTTAAATATCTAATGCTTAATACAATGATTTCTAAGCGATTTATGAAAAAATTACTACTAGTATTTTCACTGTTTTCTATTTGTAAACTATCAACAGTTTTTGCTCAGGAAACCTCATGGGTGGTTACGCAACCGGGTGTGTGGAAAGCTGTCGTGGGTAAGCCAGAAGCATATGACTTATTAAAAGTTTCCGGAGCTTTGCCAAATAAAGAGGCTCTTGCTAAACTCGGCAATGCCAGTTTTCCGCTTTCAAAACAGGATATTGAATTTAAAGTAGTTGATGGAAAAACCTATCTGCGTTTGCCATTAAAGAAAGAAGAGCAGTTATATGGTTTCGGTTTAAATTTTCAGACAGTTCATCAACGCGGGAAAATATTAGAATTACATGTAGATCACTACGGAGGTAAAGATAATGGTCGCACACATGCCCCGACACCTTTTTATGTGTCGTCAAACGGATATGGCGTTTTTATTAATTCTGCCCGTTATATAAAAGTTTGGGCAGGATCGGGGGTTCGAAAGGATAGTCCTGATTTTCCAACTCCAAAAGACAGAAATAGCGATAAAACATGGTCTTCACGCCCCTATTCTGACGCAGTTGAAATTTTAGTTCCTGCTGAAGGAGTCGAAGTTTATGTATTTGCCGGTCCAAAGCCTTTAGATGCTGTTAAACGGTATAATTTATTCAATGGAGGTGGTTATCTTCCTCCGCGTTGGGGTCTTGGATTTACTCAACGGGTGATGACTAAATCCACTGCTCAGGATGTTGAACAAGAGGTAAATGCATTTGCCGAAAAAGGCTATCCCCTTGATTTTGTTGGTCTTGAACCAGGCTGGCAAAGTAAAGCGTATCCGGGCACATTTGAATGGGATAAAAATCGCTTTCCTGAGCCTTCGAAATTCGTAAAAGATATGTTGAACAGGGGGATAAGGCTTAATTTATGGATCAATCCATATGTGTCTCCTGATGCTCCTTTTTACAAACAAATTCGTCCTTATACCAGCTCTCATACAGTTTGGTTAGGTGTCGTTCCTGATTTTAACGTGCCTAAGGCCAGAGAATTATTCTTTTCTCAGTTGCAAAAAGACCAGGTAGATATTGGTATAAGCGGATATAAAATTGATGAAGTAGATGGATATGATCATTATTTATGGCCAGATGTAGCTACTTTTCCTTCGGGCATTAGTGCCGAGCAAATGCGTCAGACTTACGGATTGCTTGCTATGCGTTATAGTGCAGAACTATTTAAAAAGCGCAATCAGCGCACTTTCGGGCTCGTTCGTGCTTCTAATGGAGGCGGTACTTCTTTCCCTTATGTAATTTATAACGACTATTATAATCACGAAGACTTTATTACAGCATTAATTAATAGCGGCTTTGCCGGAGTTCTATGGACACCCGAAGTCCGTGCCTCAAAAACTAGCGAAGAGTGGTTAAGAAGGTTCCAGTCTAACGTATTCTCGCCGATGGCAATGATTAATGCATGGTCAACCGGAACCAAGCCCTGGACCTATCCTGAGGTTGAAAAAGACGTAAAAGAATTTGCACTTCTTCGTATGAAAATGATGCCTTACTGGTACACTGAATTTGCTAAATATCATTTCGAAGGAACACCTCCTTTCAGAGCAATGAATTTGGAAGAAGGCTTTAAGCAGGACGTGAAAAAGGAGATTGCCACTAATGTAAACCTTCAGGAAAATCCGTATGCGGAAGCAACATCAAAAGAGATTAAAGATCAGTATATGGCTGGCGAAAATCTTTTAGTTGCCCCCATGTTTACTGGCCAAACTTCACGAAAAGTTATTCTTCCGAAAGGAAAATGGTATGATTTCTATACCGGGGAGTTTGCAGGAGAGGGCGAAATTATTACAACAACTCCGGGATTAGACAAAATTCCGGTGTATGTTAAAGATGGAGGGATTATACCGATGATGCCCCCTTTGTTACAGTCGCCTAAGGCAGGACAAAAAGTAGATCTTGAAATTAGACATTACGGCGAGAAACCTGGTTCATACAATCTTTATGACGATGATGGTGAAACTTTTAATTATGAGAAGGGACAATTTTCGTGGCGACAAATTCGAGTAGTGCGTCAAAAAAATGGTCAGTTTAAAGGAACTATTTCTGGTGCTGAGAAAGGTAAGCCAAATACAGTTGGTAAAGTGACATGGAAATTTATGACTGCAAGATGAACATGAGGTTTAAAATAATTTGCTTGTGTTTTATACTGACGGGTATTTCAACGCAGGGAGTTCCAAAGGAAATTGCCTCTAAAAAGTCATATGCTAAAAAAGTCACTAAGGTTTTGCAGAAGCAAATAATGGAAGAAGCTGCATGGGCCCTACTCCAGCAACCTGTTACTGTTACCGCTCAAACTTCTGCAAGAAGTGTAGGCGGGAAGCATGACTTTTATTCTGAAGGCGATTATTGGTGGCCAAATCCCGCTCATCCCGATAGTGCTTATATCCAAAAAGATGGAATGACAAATCCTGGTAATTTTGTCGCTCACCGACTCGCAATGATTCGTTTTAGTAAAATAATAGGTGCATTGGCATCGGCCTATAAAACTACTGGTGATCAAAAATACATAAGGCATGCTCTAACTCATTTAAGAGCTTGGTTTATTGATGAAGCAACTTTAATGAATCCAAATCTGTTATATGCTCAGGCAATTAAAGGGCGGTTCACTGGTCGGGGAATAGGTATAATAGATACGATTCAATTGATTGAGGTTGCCCAGGGAGTATTTGTGATGCAAAATGCAAGTGAGTTTGATAACGCCGCACTTATTGGAATTAAAAAATGGTTTTCACAGTATCTTACCTGGCTTACTACACATAAGTATGGCAAAGATGAAATGAACGCTGAGAATAATCATGGAACCTGCTGGGCTATGCAGGTGGCTTCATTCGCTAAACTTACCGGGAATACCGAATTGATGAATTTCTGTCGCGAACGTTATAAGACAGTATTTTTGCCCGCTCAAATGGCTGCTGACGGCAGTTTTCCAAAAGAGATAAAAAGGACGAAGCCTTATGGTTATTCGCTTTTTAATCTGGATGCAATGACCACGCTTTGCCATATTCTTTCAGACGAAAATCACGATTTATGGTCATACCAAACTCCTGATGGAAAATCTATTAAAAGAGGGATTGAATTCTTATATCCTTTTGTGGCCGATAAGTCTAAATGGCCCTTTGCAAAGGATGTGATGTATTGGGACAATTGGCCTGTTGCTCAACCTTTCCTGGTATTGGGGGCAGAGGCATTTGGTAAGAATGCCTGGTTTTCAACCTGGAAAAGTTTAGAACACAATCCCACGGTTGAAGAAGTAATAAGAAATTTGCCCGTTAGACATCCTTTAATATGGTTGTAAATCAAAAAATCACTAAAAGTAGCCCCATGATAGAAACGAACTTAAGATCAATATTTCTGTTCCTAATCATATTTTCAGTTAATTTTTGCGCGTACAGTCAGACGGCTGGAGATGAGGACAAGGAAATGTTTAATCATGCAAAAGATCGTGATCAAAAAGTTATAGATGAAGCTCGAAACGGATGGTGGAAAGAATCCATGAAAACCCATGATCAGCGCATTCAATGGTGGAAGGATGCGAAATTCGGAATGTTTATTCACTGGGGTATTTATTCGTTGCCTGCCGGCGAATGGAAAGGTAGAACTGTGAGTGGATATGCAGAGCATCTAATGCGAAAAGAAAAAGTTTCCCGGGCAGAATATCTTGATTTAGCACATAGGTTTAATCCAGTAAAATTTAATGCCGAAGAATGGATATTAAATGCCAAGAAAGCTGGTATGCGCTATTTTATTATTACGGCAAAACATCACGATGGCTTCGCAATGTTTAATTCTCAAGTGTCTGATTTCGACATTATCGATCAAACGCCCTTCAAGCGGGATCCAATGGCTGAATTGGCTGCTGCCGCAAAAAAATATGGGATAAAGTTCGGTTTTTACTATTCACATGCATTCGACTGGGAACATCCTGATGCTCCGGGAAATGACTGGGAATATCAAAATCCAGGAGGCGATAAACTTGTGGGTGGCGCTAACTGGTTTGATACACATCCCGAATGGTTGCCCAAAGCGGTAAAATATGTCGATGCCAAAGCGATCCCTCAAATAAAAGAATTAATAAGCAAATATCATCCAGATATCCTATGGTTTGATACACCGCATAAATTACCCTTATCAGAAAATATCAGAATACTGAAGGCTATCCGCGAAACTGATCCGAACATTGTTGTGAATGGTCGTTTAGCCCGTGGCGCCTCCGGGAACTTTGGGGATTACATTAATACTGGTGATCGTCCGGCTGAGTTTCGTCCCGTTGCAGAAGCAAATTGGGAAGCTATTCCAACCACCAACGAATCCTACGGGTATTCTCAACATGATAACAGCCATAAATCAGCTAAATTTTTTATTCAGCTTTTGGCTAAGGCAGCATCTCGCGGGGGGAATTTGTTAACCAATATTGGACCCAAGGGTGATGGCAGTTTTGATGAAAGAGACATACGGATTTTGGATAGCATAGGCTTATGGACCAATAAAAACCAGGAAAGTATATTTGGAACAGAGAGATCTCCAGTCCCGCTACAAGCCTGGGGAGTAGCTACGCAAAATAATAATAAAATATATCTTCATGTGTTTGATTGGCCTAAAAATGGAAAATTAACTGTTGGAGGATTAAAGAGCGACATAAATGCCGCTTACTTTTTAGTCGACCGTTCGAAAAATAGTCTTCCTGTAAAACGTTTAAGTTCTTCTGATATAAGTATTAACTTACCTTCTGTAGCTCCCGATAAATCTAATTCTGTAATTGTACTTGAGATTAAAGGGAAAGTCGAGGCAGATACAATTCGCCCTCTTGACAGTTCTTTTACCAATCGTTTACTGGCGTTTGATGCAGATACTCATGGTGAAGGTTTTCGATTTGGTGACGGGAAAACAAACCGCTACTATGTGGAAAACTGGAAGTCTAAACCGCAATATTTATCCTGGGATTTTTACTCGTTAGAGCCAGCGTCGTATAAGGTGGTTTTAAAATATGTTACTGATACAAGTTCTGGCGGAACGTTTAAACTTACACTAGATGAGTTTTCTAAAGATGCAGAGGTTGACTCCACACAAAAAAATGGCTCGGTTATTACTCAAGACTTAGGTATTGCCCGCGTAAAAGCCGGAAGGAATAAGTTAACCATAATACCAATTAATATTAAAAAAATAGAATTAATGAAATTGCTGGAAGTTCAACTGATCCCGGTAAATAAATAATATAAAAAATGAATCATAAATCAATCTCAGCAGTAATCATTATCGCTTTAATTCAAAGTGTCTCTTTTGCACAAAAACCAAATATTAGGAAGGCCTTTGATCATGCTGCAAAGCAAACGTCTATAATGTTGCTTGAAATTGAGAAGGCGAAAAATGTTAATAAGCCAGAACTTATATCTCCAAGAACTCTTGATAATGGAAATCTGAAAATAGTCGCTTCCCGAGACTGGACAAGTGGATTCTTTCCGGGGTCTCTGTGGTATCTTTCTGAATATACCGGAAGTAAGGAATGGCAGGAACAAGCGAAAAAGTTTACAACAGAAATTGAAAAGGAAAAAACCAATGGTGGTACCCATGATATGGGTTTTAAAATATACTGTAGCGTTGGTAATGCTTATCGGTTAACTCATGATCCCCATTATAAAGAAGTAATCATTGAATCGGCAAAAACACTTGCAACCCGCTTTAATCCTAAAACCGGCGTTATTCGCTCATGGGATCACAGCGGAGATAAATGGGTAAATCCAGTAATTATTGATAATATGATGAACCTGGAACTATTATTTGCAGCAACCAGATTAACAGGTGATTCAACGTTCTATAAAATAGCAGTTTCTCATGCAAACACTACCATGAAGAATCATTTTCGTCCCGATTATAGCTCTTACCATGTTTTAGACTATGATCCTGAGACGGGTGCGGTGTTAAAAAAGAATACTCATCAGGGATATTTTGATGAATCTGCATGGGCAAGAGGCCAGGCTTGGGGCTTATATGGTTATGCAATGTGTTATCGCGAAACAAAAGATCCGCGCTATTTAAAGCAATCAGAAAATATTGCAAACTTTATGCTGAATCATAAGAATATGCCTAAGGATCTTGTTCCCTATAGCGATTTTGACGCTCCTAATATTCCAAACGAATCACGCGATGCATCTGCCGCTGCTGTAATGGCTTCGGGCTTATATGAATTAAGTACATACAGTAAAAAGGGACGTTCATTCAGAAAAAGTGCTGATAAAGCAATGCATAGTTTAAGTACAAAATATATTGCTCCATTGGGTGAGGCAAAAGGGTTTATTCTTTTGCATAGCACCGGAGCAGCTCCATCTAAAAGTGAAGTGGATGTTCCCTTAAGTTATGCGGATTATTATTATTTGGAAGCGTTGTTACGTAAGAAAAATATTTTAGAGAATAAGGCGGCGGTAAAATTATAACTTTTGGATTCCACATGTGGGTTCCAGCAAGGATTAATAAGATTAGGTTGAAAACTACGTAACATATGATCAGACATTGTTTTGCATTGGACTTAAAAGATGATGAATATCTTATTACCGAGTATGAAAATTGGCATAAAAAAGTATGGCCCGAAATATTAGCGGGAATTAAAGAGTCAGGAATTGAATTTCTGGAAATTTACAGGTATGCTAACCGGTTGTTTATGATAATGGATGTTTCTGAATCATTCAGTTTTGAGGCCAAAGCTAAATGTGATGCAGAAAGCGCGGTTGTGCAGAAATGGGAAGAGTTGATGTGGCAGTATCAACAGCCGATTCCCGGAGTTAAGCCCGGCGAAAAATGGGTGTTGATGAATAAAATTTTTACCCTTTAACATACCAAAAATCTGGTATAAAATTTATACGATGAAAATTAAATACATAGCTCCAACTTTATTAGTTCTCGTTATCCTTCTTTCTTTTACACAACAACAAAAACCCATCTATAAAAAAGGCTGGATTGATTTTAATAAAAATGGCAAAAAGGATATATACGAAGACCCTACCCAGGCACAAGAAACGAGAGTAGAGGATTTATTATCCCAAATGAATGTTAATGAAAAAACTTGCCAGTTAGCAACTTTGTATGGCTATGGCGCTGTTCTTAAAGATCATCTTCCTACCGACGGATGGAAAGATAGTGTTTGGAAAGATGGCATAGCAAATATTGACGAACAACTTACCGGTTTAAGAAAGGACACTTTATATGCATATCCGTATTCTTCTCACGCTTCTGCCATTAATAAAATTCAGAAATTTTTTATTGAAGAAACGCGTTTAGGGATTCCGGTTGATTTTACATCTGAAGGGATAAGGGGCCTTAATCATATGAAAGCCACCTATTTCCCTGCCCAAATAGCACAAGGCTCAAGTTTTAATAAAGACTTGGTTTATAAAATTGGAGATGTTACAGGCAGAGAGGCAAAAGCATTGGGCTATACAAATGTTTATTCGCCAATTTTGGATGTTTCCTCAGATCCACGGTGGGGGCGCATAGAAGAAACATATGGATGTGATCCTTTTCTTGTGGGGCAGTTAGGAAAGCAAAATATTTTAGGAATACAAAACCATAGAGTAGTATCCACCACCAAACATTTCGCAGTATATAGTATCCCTATTGGCGGTCGCGATGGCGACGTCCGCACAGATCCAAAAGTAGCACCGAGAGAAATGTGGGATATATACCTTGAACCTTTTAGAATCGCTTTTCAGGAAGCTGGTGCGAAAGGAACCATGGCTTCATACAACGATTATGATGGCATCCCGATTATCGGATCTAAATACTTTCTTACAGAGATACTTAGAAAACAATTTGGATTTAGTGGATATGTAGTGAGCGATAGCTGGGCATTTGAATATTTGTTTAGCAAACATAAAGTTGCGAAGGATACGGCTGATGCAGGAAGAATAGCTCTGGAAGCCGGAATGAATGTTCGCACTACTTTTCAAAGTCCTAAGCCTTACTTAGCAGGAATAAGAAGAGGAATAAATAATGGCAGTATTTCTATGGAGGTAATAAATGAACGAGTAAGAGAAGTTTTGCGTGTAAAATTTTGGCTTGGATTATTTGATTCTCCTTATGTTGTAGACACTGCCGCAGCTGATAAAATTGTTCATAATAAAGAAGCTCAGGATTTGGCTCTTCAAGCTGCCAGAGAGGGAATTGTTTTGTTGAAAAATGAAAATAATACGCTCCCTTTAAATAAACAGAACTTACGCACTATAGCTATTATCGGCCCCAATGCGAAAGAACAAAAAAGCTTATCGTCCAGATATGGACCTACGCATAGCCAGGTTGTAAATGTATTCGACGGTATTGTTTCAGCTTTACCTGCGTCAGTAAATGTACTTTATGCTAAAGGAATCGATCATATTGATAAAAATTTTCCTGAAAGTGATATAGAAGAATTTGATTTATCTGATGAAGAAAACCTGATGCTTAATGAAGCGGTTTCTGTGGCTTCTAAAGCTGATGTTATTATACTTGCTGTTGGAGATAATGATAAAACCGTGGGTGAATCTAAATCACGATTGAGTTTAGACTTACCAGGAAAGCAGGATGTTTTAGTGCGCAGAATTGCTGCCTTGAAAAAACCTACTGTTTTAGTTTTAGTTAACGGCCGTCCAATAAGTTTAAATTTTGCGAATAAAAATATGTCAGCTATTCTGGAGACTTGGTATCTGGGAGAAAAAATGGGTACAGCTATAGCTGATGTTCTTTTCGGTACATATAATCCAGGTGGTAAACTTTCGGTGCCTTTTCCTAAATCTGCCGGGCAAATTCCACTCTCGTTTCCTTTGAAACCTGGCGCCGCCGGAAACGGAGATGCTGATGTAAAAGGTTTTATATATCCTTTTGGCTTTGGGTTGAGTTATACAAAGTTTGAATATTCCGATTTAAAAGTTAATACTCAAAACTATGCAAGCAATGCCGAGGTAATGGTGAGTTTCAAGCTTAAAAATATTGGAAACCGGGTAGGGGATGAAGTTGCTCAGTTATATCTGAACGACGAAATAAGTTCCGTTACAACCTATGTAAAACGTTTAAAAGGTTTTCAACGCATACATCTACAGCCGGGCGAAGAAAGGTTAGTTAAGATGGTGCTTTCGAAAAATGATTTTTCCTTATTAAACAAGAGTATGGAAAGAGTAGTAGAAAATGGTTCATTTAAAATTTTTATAGGATCCTCGTCTGAGGATGTTAGATTGACAACTAAAATAGAATTGTAAATAGCTGGTAATCGGTAATTTAAATCTTCTTAATTGTCGTTTTGAAATTGAAAAAAGCATTTTTATGCCAACATAGTTGAATAATCAGCCAATTATGTAAAATAAGGTCCGGTACATTAAGGTATCTTTATATTAACCAATTAACAATTCCAAAAACTGAAACAGAAGTAAAATTAAAGTTAAGTTTTCTTTTAACATAAGAAATAGTTTAAGTTTTTGGGTCAATTATAGCTTTTGTTTTGTTTAAATCACCAACTAATGAGTGCTTTTTTAAAAGTTTTTGCCATCTTTTTCAGTCGCTGTTCTTTTTTGGAGCACAAAATTCTTTTTACGTATCAGGTACGCAACCGGTTGTGTATCTAAATGTGTTTTTTTAAGTCGTAACTGTCTAATTATTAATTTAATACAACTATATGATCGCTTCATTACTTCAAAGTAGATGGGGGTTGCTTTTTATTGTCTTTTCACTTTATTGCGGGAGTGCTTACTCTCATGATAAAACGATCGATTTAAAAGGTGCAGCACTCTCAAGTTCTTCCTCAAAATTCCTGTTTAATTTAAGTGAAAACAACAAGCTTGCGAAGGCCACTCACGCAATTGCCATTGTTAAAGAAGTCAGAGGAACGGTCTCTGATTCAGTTGGTCCTATGCCGGGGGTCCTGGTTTACGTAAAAAGTAATCCAAGTATTAGCACAACAACGGATTTAAATGGTAAGTATGTTTTAGATGTACCTGATGAGAGCTCTGTCGTGGTTTTTAAAATGATAGGGTATTCCACTGTAGAATTGCCTGTTAAAGATAGAACAGTAATCAACGTGACTATAAAGGCTAGTTCTCAGATGCTGGATGATGCCGTGGTTGTAGCTTTCGGTACACAAAAGAAAGAATCGGTTATTGGCTCTATAACCACTATTAGGCCTAGTGAATTAAAGGTTCCTTCAAGTAATCTTACTACAGCATTAGCAGGACGTTTAGCGGGAGTTATCGCCTATCAGAGAAGTGGAGAACCTGGAAGAGATAATGCAGAGTTCTTTATTAGAGGTGCAACTACATTCGGTTACAAGCAGGATCCCTTGATTCTGATCGATAACATGGAATATTCAACCACCGATTTGGCTCGCTTGACAGTCGATGATATTGAGGCATTTTCAATATTAAAAGATGCTTCAGCTAATGCCTTATACGGTGCGAGGGGAGCTAACGGAGTGATTCTTATCACTACCAAGCAGGGAAAAGTGGGTAAGCCAAAGATCAATGTTCGCTTTGAAAATTCTCTATCATCTGCCACACGGAATGTTGAATTAGCCGATCCCATTACCTACATGAAATTGCATAATGAGTCGTATATAACCCGAATGCCTAATCAATCTACTCCATATTCTCAAAGTAAAATCGATAATACCATCTCTGGTATAAATCCAACAGTTTTCCCGGCCGTGAACTGGCAAGAACAGCTACTAAGAGATCAGGTAATGAATCAGCGTTTTAATTTTAATCTGGGTGGTGGTGGCCAAGTGGCCACCTATTATGTGGCGGGTGCTGTAAATCAGGATAACGGAATTTTAAAAGTTGATCAACGCAATAATTTTAACAGTAATATTGATCTTAAAAGCTTTAACCTTCGTTCAAATGTTGAGTTAAATGTGGCAAAGGCCACTAAGGTCGGAATTCGTTTAAACGGAAACTTTGATGCATATGAAGGACCACTCGATGGTGGTAAAGGGATGTATCAAAAAATAATGCGTACAAATCCGGTTTTGTTCCAGCCGTATTACAATGTTGAAGAAGGAACAGGGGGGACAGCAAAACATATCATGTTTGGTAATACAGCCAATGGTGAGTATTTGAACCCTTATGCTGATATGGTTAAGGGCTATAAGCAAGAATCCCGATCGTTGATGGTGGCACAGGTAGAACTAAAACAGGATTTTGGTTTCCTTACTAAAGGGCTTTCTCTTAATGCAATGACTAATATTAATCGAACTGCATTTTTCGATGTTACCCGTGCATACAATCCATTCTTATATAGCGCCGGAAGCTATGACAAGTTAACCAATACCTATAAACTTATACCTATCAATCCCGATACTGGAAGGGACTTCCTGGATTATTCTGAAGGTAATAAAAGTGTAGCGTCGGTGTTTCACTTTCAATCCGCTTTAAGTTATAACCGTACATTCAATGATAAACACACAATTGGCGGTACAGGAGTAGTAATTATGAGTTCGAGGCTTGATGGAAACGCTTCAACACTTCAAGAGTCTTTAGCCTCGCGAAATTTCGGAATTTCTGGAAGGGCCACTTATGGATATGATAATCGCTATTTCGCCGAATTTAACTTTGGTTATAATGGGTCCGAGCGATTTTATGAAACAGAACGATTCGGATTCTTTCCTTCCGCAGGTTTAGCATGGCAAATTTCAAATGAAAAGTTTTTTGAGCCCTTATTAAATACTGTAAGTAAATTAAAAATAAGAGGAAACTATGGATTAGTTGGTAATGATGCCATCGGCAGTAAAGACGATAGGTTTTTTTACTTGTCGGAAGTAAATATGAGCAATAGCGCTTACGGTGCAACATTCGGCAGCAGTTCTCCATATACGCGCCCTGGAATTTCTGTTAACAGGTACGAAAATCAGGCTATTACCTGGGAAACTGCAGCGAATTCCACCTTCGGCCTAGAAGTTGGGCTTTGGAATAAACTGGATATTATTGCTGAGTACTTTACAGAAAATAGATATAATATCCTGATGGATAGAAAATCTATACCTAAAAGTATGGGTTTACAGGGAAGTGCTCCTAAGGCGAACGTGGGTAAAGCCAGATCGAGATCTTACGAGCTCCAATTGAATTACAATCAGGCTATTAAAAAAGATTTAATTATTGGACTTCGTAGCAACTTTACGTTTGCTCGTAACATGTTCCGAGCCTATGAAGAACCTGCCTATGCTCAGCCATGGTTGTACAGAGTTGGTCATTCCACGTCTCAACAATGGGGGTTTATAGCAGAACGCTTATTTGTTGACGACGAGGAAGTTAGAAGCTCACCTACTCAAAATTTCGGTAATGCACCTACTATGGGTGGAGACATTAAATTTAAAGATATAAATGGCGATGGTCAAATATCTGAGTTAGACAGAGTACCGATTGGCATGCCAACTCGCCCTGAAATAGTATATGGTTTTGGCCCGGCAATTACCTATAAAAACTTTGATTTTAACTTCTTTATTCAGGGATCTGCGAGATCTTCATTCTGGATAGATCCTGAGGCGACTGCTCCATTTGTTGAATACAGGTACGGTAGTGAGTTGCAAGGCGTCCGACTCCAAAACCAATTGCTACAAGCTTATGCAGACAATCATTGGTCAGAACAGGATCGCAACTTATATGCCCTGTGGCCACGCTTAAGTTCTTTCCCTGTTCAAAATGGATCTGGTAGTTCTTTACAAAGTAACAATACTCAAAAAAGTACATGGTTTATGCGTGATGGCTCTTTCCTCCGGTTAAAACAAGTAGACGCCGGATATACATTTCCAAGAAAACTTACTCAAAGGCTTCGCATGGAAAATTTGAGATTATATGCCAGTGCGACCAATTTATTAACCCTTAGTAAATTCAAATTATGGGACATCGAAATGGGAGGCGAAGGCTTGGGTTATCCAGTACAAAAAGTATTAAACTTTGGTGTTCAGGTTGGATTTTAAAAAAACAAAGATGAAAAAAATTAGAATAGTATTTATACTTACACTCATAGGAGCTTTATCCTCGTGTAATAAATATCTCGATGTTGTTCCCGATAACGTTGCGACAATCGATTACGCGTTTAATCTCCGTTCTTCTGCAGAGCGCTATTTATTTACTTGTTATTCTTACATGCCACGGCATGGCCACTTTAATACTAATCCTGCTTTCAACTCTGCAGACGAAGTTTGGTATCCTGTGCCTCCCATGGATGTAAATACAGATATCTATAATATTGCCTTAGGCTTCCAGAATGTCTCGGACCCCTATGCTAATTATTGGGAAGGTAGCAGGCAGGGGCGGCCATTGTTCCAGGGTATCCGTGATTGCAATATCTTTCTTGAAAATATCGAAAAAGTGGAAGAGCTTGCCAGTTTTGAAAGGGAAAGATGGATTTCTGAAGTAAAGTTTCTAAAAGCCTATTATCATTTTTATTTAATGCGAATGTATGGTCCCATTCCAATAATTCGCGATAATTTACCTATTTCGGCCTCACCGGATGAAGTCCAAGTTTACAGAGAGCCAGTTGATGAGGTAGTAAAATATATTATTCAATTATTAGATGAAGCTTATGCGAACGACAATTTGCCAGAAAAGCTCGCTGGAACTGAACAGTCGGAATTGGGTAGAATAACTAAACCAATTGTATTAGCATTAAAAGCAAAAGTTTTAGTAACAGCAGCAAGCCCTTTATTTAATGGTAATCCTGAATATTCTAATTTTAAAGATAAAAGAGGAGTTCAACTCTTTAATCCTGTGTATGAATCTAAAAAATGGGAAGACGCTGTTAATGCCTGTAAGGCAGCGATAGACTATTGCCATCTTCAAGGTCTTGGATTAAATAAATTCGTGGACAAGCCTGGTTATGTTATTAATGATTCCATTAGAACAGAACTAGACTTCCGTACTGCATTAACTGCAAGAGATAATAATCTTGAAATAATTTGGGCAAATACAAATAGTAAGGCTGATGTGAATATGCAGCGCTGGTCAATGCCTATTATAGCACCGAATGCTACCAGTGGTTCTGGTCCTAAAGGACTCCTTTCTCCAACTCTAAAAATGGCGGAGATATTTTATACCCGAAATGGCCTGCCCATAACCGATGATAAAACCTGGGATTATAATGATCGTTATGCACTTAGAACTGCGGTCGAGGCAGAACGTTTTTATATTGCAGATAACGAGCGAACTGTAAAGTTGCATTTTGATAGAGAGCCTCGTTTTTATGCTTCGCTAGGTTTTGACCGAGGAATTTGGTTCGGCAACTGGCAAAATAATTATAGTGTAAATACTCCACTAAATTATGTTCAGGGAAGAAAAGGAGAGATATCTGCCAGACAAGGTATTAGTAATTATTCTATAACCAGTTACTATCCGAAGAAACTTGTTAATATAGAAACTTTTGCGGCTGCAAATGATGGAAATATTACAAGTAATACGGTTAGTTATCCCTGGCCTGAAATGCGAATGGCAGACCTATATTTAATGTATTCTGAAGCCTTAAATGAATTAAATGGCTATAATTCCGAAACTACAGAATGGATTAATAAGGTTAGAGAACGAGCAGATATTCCATCTGTTGAAGAAGCATGGGATCAATTTTCAAATACTCCGGGATATTATAAGCAAAAGGATAACCTTAGAAGGATTATACATCAGGAGCGTGCCATAGAACTGGCTTTTGAAGGTCACAGATTTTGGGATCTAAGAAGATGGAAAGAGGCGCATAAAGATCTAAATGCTCCGGTAAGAGGCTGGGATATACTTCAGGAAAGTGCCAGTTCTTTTTACAGGCCGGTATTGCTTTATAACCAACGATTCACAATGAAAGAATATTTATGGCCAATAAAGCTTTCAGAAATGCAAATAAATAAAAACTTGGTTCAAAATCCGGGCTGGTAAAAATTAAACTATTTAGAAATGAAAAAATTCAGAATTTTATTTTCGCTTTTCTTGCTGGCTACTCTGTTATATGGTTGTAAAGAGGAATTTAGCAAACCCATTGATGGAAATGGAAACGCTCCAAAACCAATTATCAATCCTTCAGTGGAAAATGTATCTGGCGGAGCGGTAATCAGTTATACATTACCTGATGACCCGAACCTTTTATATGTAAAAGCTGTATATCAGCGTAACGGTACAACGGTAGAATCAAAAGCTTCATATTTCAAAAACTACGTAGTTGTCGAAGGATTAGGAGATACCAAAGAACAGGATGTGATTTTATATGCTATAAGCCGGGCCGAAAAAGCCTCAGCGCCAGTGAGCGTAAAAATCAGTCCACTAGCTCCCTCTATTTCCCTTGTTCTGGAATCATTAGATATTGTGGAGTCATTTGGAGGCATGAGTGTGAAATTCGAGAACCCGGTATCTAATGCTAATCTGCCAAATAATATCGTCATTGGAGTGTTAGTATGGGATACCAATTTAAACGAGTGGCGAGATGTTGATGCGTATTATACGGGTCTTGAAAATGGTGTTTTTTCTGTGCGTGGATTACCATCAGTTGAACAGAAATTTGGCTTTTTTGTGAGAGATACATGGGGAAACAAGACTGAAATTATAGAGAAAGTGTTGACCCCAATTTATGAGGAAGAAATTGATGTTTCAAAAATCACCTATGCGAAAGGGAAATTTCCTGTTCCACAAGTAGCACCTCTTCCCAGTACGGGCGATCCGGTGCTTGAGCCAGGAAATCTTAGCTCATGGCCACTAGGTAATTTGTTTGACGGTAAAATCGGAAATAGTGGATTTCATACCAATGAAAGAAACCCTGTTCCAATTTGGATACCTATGGATTTAGGAGTAACAGTTCAACTAAGCCGCTATAAAATATGGCAAAGGATGCATGACGATAATCATACGTATTTCTATAGCCATGGAAATCCTCATGAATGGGAAATATGGGGTACAAATACGCCAACAGATCCTAATAGTTGGCAATTGCTTGATCACCAAATCATGATAAAGCCTTCAGGGCTGCCGGTCGGGCAGGTTAATAATGATGACGTGGAAATTGCTCGACTCGGTCATGAGTATGAGTTTCCAATTGGAACTCCTGCTGTGAGATATATTGCGTGGAAACATATTGATAGTTGGGCGGCCATAGAAGGTTCTACTGGCTTCCTCCACATGTCTGAAATGAAGTTATGGGGGCAAATTAAATAATCACAACATTAGATAAGACGATTATGAGAGCGAATCATATTTTTAAATACTGTGTTCTTCTTATTCTCACAACAGGGCTTTTTGCCTCTTGTGAGAAAGGAGCACCTGAAGCGGAGTTTCTTAAAGGAGGCGAAACTATTTATACTGGAAAGCCTGAAAGTTTAGAATCCTTCCCAGGATACAAACGGAATAAATTAACATGGGCTCTGGTTTCAGATCCTAAAATTAATAAGGTAAAGGTGTTTTGGAATAATCCGGCTTTGCCAGACGGTACAGTTCCTGGGCCAGGAGTTAGGAATCCCGGAAAGGATTCGGTAGTTATGGATATTCAAAGGACATCAGGCAACCAGTTAGTTGAAGTTATTATAGATCGTTTAGATGAAGGTGTTTATACTTTCGATGTGTATACATACGACAAGGATGGACATAGTTCTATAAAATCAGAAGTAATTGGGGAAGTATATGCAGATACTTATCAAAGTTCTATTTCGAATAGACCCTTGGATTCTGCAGAATACCATACTACAACTAAAGAAGTGAAACTTAAATGGTTTGGAGTTTCTCAACAAGCAAATGTTGTGGATGTTGAATATACAGATATCGCCGGTCAATTAAGAACTGTGCAAATAACTAAGGTTGTATTTGACCCACGTAAACCCGGGGTGTTTTTGGACCGTAATGTGCTGCCAGATTATAAAGAGGGTACATCATTCAAATATAGAACCGGATATTTACCAACTTCAACTGCAATTGATGCTTTTTATACAGATTATCGAGAGGTTATGCCCACGTTATACGTACCACCTCCACCGCCACCATCAGGTCCTGCGAATTTAGCTTTAACTACTAAGGTAACTGCAAGTAGTTCAGCAACACAAGCGTTAACAGATGGAGATCGTTCCAATGCAGCTAAATGGCAGCCTAGTAGCGGTGAGCGCGCTGATCTGAACGTCTGGTTTTATGTGGATCTTGGTTCTTCGATGGATATTACAACAACTCAAGTGTATTTCACGAAAGATCCGAACAAAATTACTTACTACGAAGTATTAACAACCACGGAAGCGACTGTAGGTACAAGTACAAAGTGGAAAAGAGCTTTTATTAAATTTGGAGCCCCTGACGCAGAAGACAAAAATGTATTTAATAAACTTCAGGCAAGGTATGTCAAGGTAAATATTGGTCTGAGAGACGAAAGTTCTAATATTAATGTTTCAGAACTTGAAGTATATAATAAATAAGTTCTTTAAAATAGGGCTATAACTGTTGGACGTTAAACGATTAAGGCCATAAGATTGAAGGTATAATAGCTTCAGTTTTGTGGCCTTTTTAATTCACCTATTGCTTTAAGAAATGAAATTTAATTACCATGTTATGAAACTTAATTTTCCCTCAAAAATTTTTTCAGCAATCGTTCTTTTACTTATTTTCAACCTTGGATGTAAGAAAAAAGCCGCTATTACTAATGAAGAATCGCTTGTTAAAGTAGAAAAAGTAACATTACTGACAGCTTTTCCTGGAAAAAACCGGGTAAAACTCTCCTGGAAAATTTCACCTGATGCAGGAATTACAAAATGCCGTGTTTATTGGAATACAGAGCTTAAGTGGGTGGATGTTGCTGTGAATTCCGGAAAGACGGATATGGAGGTGATAGTAAATAATTTAGTAGAGAATAATTATGTTTTTTCAGTTTCTGCATATAATGCAGCTGGTAATTCTTCCGAGAAAGTAAGTGTAAGCGAACATTCTTATGGTGATATCTACGAAGGTTCTTTGAAAAACCGCACGTTAAAAAGTGTTGCTGTTAATAAAAACGCCTTAACCGCTATGATTAGCTGGGACAGTGCCGAAACTGGGCTATTGCACTCAGAAGTGAAATATACGGATGCTTTTGCGACTGAACATTTCGTGAAAGTTCTGCCAGCCTCTGAAAATACAACTTTAGAAAATTTTGAGGCCGGGCGCAAATTCGAATATCGAACTCTTTATCTTCCAGATACTCTGGCCATTGATACTTTTTATACAGCGTTTAATGAGGTAACCGTAACTTCTCAGCCAGATGATGAGCTGGCTTATAGAACCCTTGTCAGGCTTAATGCTGACGGCCCCGGAAATACTTACCAATTACTTGGTAGTATATTGGGTGGTTCTCCTGAAGAAACTCCAGATTGCAGGCACCCCGAATTTGGCCCTCATATTACTGAAGAATTCGATGCGAATCTAAATAAAAACGTTTTCGCATTTTTTGCCCATGTAACTCCCGATGATGATCGCTGCGGGGCTACCGACAGGCAACGTACTGAAATAAAGACCTATGGTTCTTCGCCGAGCAATGTAAAAGCATTTAATGGCGACGAAATGCTTTTTAAATGGAATTTTAAACTGGCTGCCGCTTTTAAACCTTCCTCGAGCTTTACTCATATTCACCAGATAAAGGCTGGAGATGGAACAAACGATGGTTCGCCATTAATTACGATAACACCCAGATATGGAAGCCCCAATAAATTAGAGATTATTCATACAGGCAATACCAGCGGTTCTACTTTAGGAAAAGTAAAAATAGTAGAGCTGGCTCCTTTTGAAGATACTTGGATAGAAGCAACCGAAAAAATAAAATTTTGTGCTAATGGTACTTATGAGCTTGTTTTGAAAAGGGTGAGTGATGGAGCCGTCTTATTGTCTTATTCTTCTGCTAGCATGGATTTGTGGCGTGCCGAGGCAACCTTTATTCGACCTAAATGGGGGATTTATCGAAGCCTCAACGACTCCGGTCGTTTACGGGATGAAAAAGTCTTGTTTGCTGATTTTATAATTGGTAAAAAGTGATAATACATTTAAGTTTGTTTTCACAGAGCGCAATGTCCTAGCTTATGTAAATCTTTGATCTACATAACCTCGTTAAGATTCTGAACCCTACCATCCAGATCTACCCCGGACAGACAAGATGAGAAGCTCTTATTGGTTTTTTTAAGCCTGTTCTCTTAGCTAACGATCTTTATCACAAGACATTGCTTATCTGTACCTATATCTAATTTTCGAGGCCTTATTCAGCCCCCATATCGCACCATTAAACGGGATGGGCGATTTTGGCCATTTCCCGCCTTGTTAACTGTCGAATGATAACATTGTATAGTAATTTAATATCAAGTTGATTATTTTCAATAATGTAATTATAATCAATTATTTATTATCACTAACTTAACTGATCAATTTATGTGATTACCAGGGTACACCTACAAAATCCGGGTCGTGTGACTTTAGTCTAACTTGGATCCAGGCCGGTGCAATATCGTCCTGATAAGATGGTTTTACGTTCATCTTTGGAATCTCTGCTCTTTTATTTTGAAGGGTACCGGGCCCCTCTTTAATGAAGCCATCAGGTAAATGAACAAAAGCTGGATTCGTAACCAGCTTCCCGTTTATCCGATTATTAGAATATGTAAAAGAGCTATTTAGGATTACCTCGTCTTCAATTTCCATTGATGCATTGCTTCCTTTATTGCTTACAATAATATTGTTTCTAAATATGCCGTATGGAGGCATAACTCGCGGAGGTTCCATGGCAGGATTTTTTCCTGCGCCTATCTTTACTCCCTTATCGCAGTTAACAATGATATTGTTTTCAATCACTGCATCTTTGACCTGATCATAAAATGTTAGTTTATGCGGAACTGTATTGCCGTACTCAATTTGAATTGCCTGCGAATTAATCGGAAGGTTTAGAAAATAATTATTTCTTACTATTTGTCTTTCTCCAATCACACGAACCCCATTACATCTTGAACTGGTCCTTTCAAGAGTGTTAATAAAAAAGTTCCCTTCTACAAGGCCATCATGCCCATGGCGCAAAGTAAGTGCCCCATCCGAATTCAGGAAAGTGTTATGCCGAAAGATATTGTGGCCGCTTTTGCTGGAGATTATTTCCGACTCACCGTCGCAACGTTCAAAAACACAATTTTCTAAAATTGTATGGCTGCTGGAGAGTGAGTAACCGCTTGTGCTGATCCTAACGGTTTCGAAGCCATTGCCTGCACCAGGATCTTTAAAATAGCCGAAATATACATGGTGGATGGTATGATCGTTCCGTGCAGGAGCGGCCCTTACAACTTCCAGCATCATGCCGGGCGTATCTTTAGCTCTCAGAACACAATAGCCAACTTCATTAAAAGTACCCATTATACCTATCAGTCGGGTATCTTTTCCACTCCCCAGGTTCCATCCTGTAATGGCACTGTTTATAAAGCGAGAATGGCTTGAGGTTAATGTGAAATTTACAGGATTGGTACTCGTTCCCTCCTTAAAATAAAATCCGTCGACAGTAATATATTTACCACCAATTACCCATTGAGAATTGCCATTAATGATAACGTTTCCACGGCTTTCGGGAATTATTGTAATAGGCTGTTCGGCCGTTCCGCTTTTTGAGAAAGTAATATTTCCTGAATAGGTTCCATTCTTTAACTGTATTACATCGCCCGGGATAGCTTTATTAGCAGCGGTTACAAACTCCGCCCAGTTAGAGCAAAAGATAACCTTTTTGCCCGTAGGGATTAGTTTCTGATTTATTTGGCTGTCATTTCTAAAGGTGCCTGAGGGTTTGTTAACGCCACAGCCCAGCGTCAAAATAGATAGGAGCAACAGTGTATTCTTTATAAATAGCTTGGATGCTTCTTTAGAAAATAATGATCTCATATGTATATAATAATTTACATTCTATGGTTTGTACTGCTTAGTTTTTTTACCCTTTTTATCAATACCGAAAAATATACCCTTAAATAGCTTGTTGGTAATCTTAATTTTTATCAATCATTTATATAGCAATCAAGTATAACGTTATTTGGTATAAAGGAATGCAGGAAAATTGGCCCGTTGATCAACCAGATATTCCACTTTATGAATGGCCGGTAAACTGAAAAAACGGCCTGGAAACAGCCAGTCAGTAAAATGTAAATTGACTCGATATGTTCTATTAGCATGTTAATCAACTGTATATTCATTTTAGCTAAAAGGTTCTTTCCGCTCTGTGAAAACCTATATCTTTAAGAATACTTACCTCTGCAAACCAATGGCATTGGTGACGATTTATAAATCCTTAAGTTATTATGAATAAGTTTTTATCGCTGACCTTTACAGCCATGATTTCTCTGTCAGTGCATGTATTAGCGGCAAAGTCTGGAACAGAAATTACCTTTGGCAAAAATGCCACTCACCTTGCTAAAATTACAAAAGATAGTGTAGTCGTTATTACAGGCAGTACATACCTATTTACGGTCGATACCCCTGAAGATGAAGGCTTAGTGTCAACTAAAATCGGGGTTAAGCAACTTTTGCTCCAAATTAGTTCTACGGATGGTTCAATTCAACAATATAAGATTATTAACAGGGAAGGTATTACCAAAACAGATGCCGATCTTGTAAATGGCGACCGTTTAATAGTAACATCACAGGATGGAAAAAGAAATAAAACCTATCACATTGCAGTACAACGAATGGCACTTGCTGGTCAGCTGCGTTTGGAACAACAAACGGTAACTCTTAATGCTAAAAGCGATTTAATACTTTACTTCACGGCAGGTCAGAGAAGTCCTAATACAACAGTTAAAATATATCTGCCACCTGGAGTAGATGCTACTCCAGATAATACCACTGTTAATGTAATTGGTCGTGGAGATGTAAAGCTAAAAGATCTTGCCACGCAATCTATTGGCCGTGTAGGCTCAAATTATAAATATAAAAAAGTAGGAAATTTCGGAATATCAAAATCTCCTGATGGCGGTTCAACGCTTTTGTTTAGGCACCTGGATTTAAGACCCGCAAACGGCACGGATCTTAAGATAGTAATTAGTGGGGTAAAGTTTAATAACGTTGGAACTTATCCATTCAGCGCTACTTATACTACATCCGAACCCGAGGTTCTTACAAGTGCAGGCACGGGGTCTGAAACAACAGCAGTTATAGTCACACGTACTGTTTCGGATTTTGAAAGAGTAATAGATAGAGAACTTCAATATAGAGAAACATCAACTACATATACCACTGTAAACTTTAAATGGAATGCCGCTTCCGCCTCAAATATTCAATTAATGCAGTCTCTGGATAAGGGCAAGAGCTGGAGAACTTCGCAGGCAAAAATTGAAGCTAAAGCCTTTACTGCAACTGTTTCAGGCTTAGAGCCGAACAAACTTTATTTTTTCAGACTATTAATTAAGGAAGGCGAAAATAAAGGATTTTCGAATACCGTCCGGTTTTATTCGGGAAAGATGGACCTGAAGAGTTTAGGTGTTAACGGTGAGGGTAAACAGGACGATACTCGAAAAATAAATGAAGCTATTGCATATCTTAACCAGCTTGGCGGCGGTACTCTTCTTTTTAGTGATGGTATTTATAATGTTCGCACTATTCATCTTAAAAGCAATGTTTATCTCTATGTAGATAAAGGGGCCACAATTAAAGCAATAAAGGGAGCAGATGCGCCGGAGTCGACCTGGTTCAGCGACAGAAAATATCGTTCAGGTCTTTCGCCAACCGATCCGGGACCATATGTAAATCCGGAAAATTGGCTTACAAAACAAGATGTGGGGCATACGTTCTTTAGAAATGCCATGTTTTTCGGTGAAAGACTGGATAATGTTAAGATAATAGGAAACGGGCGTATTTCCGGTGACGGGAATTTAGTGACCGGTGATAAAGTGATGAATAATGCTCCTGATAATCGGGCTGATAAAATGTTTGCTTTAAAACTTTGTACCAATCTTGAAATAGGGGGGCTTTATCGCCAGGAAGATCTCTGGTACGATCCTAACAAAGATGAACCATATTATATAGCTAATAACGGCGCGAAAATATTTGATACAAATAACATGTTAAATATTGATAGGGCAGGTCACTTTGTGCTATTGGCCACAGGTACTGATAATATCAATGTACACAATACATATTTTGGTCGAAATAGCACATCGAATGTTCGTGATATCTATGATTTTATGGCCTGTAATAATGTTACGGTTACGAATGTTTATTGTAAGGTAAGTTCTGATGATATCGTAAAACCCGGATCTGATTGTTCTCTCGGGTTTACCCGTCCGGCACAACATTTTATGGTCAGAAATATTATTGGCGATACTAATTGTAATTTATTTCAGATTGGATCGGAAACTGCCGATAATATAATGGATGCTCATGTAGACAATATTTACGTGCTTGGTGCTAATAAAGCGGGTTTCTCCATTTCAACCAATGATGGTGCCCACATAAAGGATGTACATCTTAATTGTGGCCATACAGGGACAATTCATTCACGTTCAAAAATGTATAGAACTACGACGCCATTTTTTATTTCCATATCAAATCGTGGCCGTATTCTGGGCGCAAATGTTAGCCGTCATAAATTTGATGACAATGGCGTTAGGCATGACGAGCTGTTGGTAAATAATGTAAATATCGGAGTAGTTGAAAATATCATAATTAACGGTGTTGATGTTTTTGAAGTCTATGGTGGAAGTTCTTACGGAGATGCAGATAAAAGATGGAAACCTTTTGATGGTAAGCAAAAAAGGGCAACCCCTGTTGTTGCAGGTTATAGCCTTCCTGATCCTTTAGTAGTGGAAGGCGGCTTGAATTTTAAATTACCCAATGGTCTACGTACCGGCTACATTAAAAATATTGTTTTTAATGATGTACATGTTCTTGTGAAAGGTGGAAATCCGCTCTCTGATAAAGGAAACGTACCTCCTGAACTGGGAGTAGGTCAGTATAATGTTTCAAACCTTAATGTTCAGCCTTCGTACGGCTTGTGGGCGAGACATGTAAAAGAGCTTACGGTAAAAAATAGCACATTTGGTTTTGAAAAGCCTGATAGCAGGTATGTTGTATTTCTTGATGATGTTGTAGGAGCACAACTATCAGGATTAAAAATGCTAAAGTCTAAGGATAACAATTCGTTAATCGCGTTAAAAAATTCCTTTAAAATTGATGTTGATAATGTTCTTTATTATAACGAGAAGCTAGAAAATGGTTTTGAGACATTGCCATCTGTTAAAAACTTGAATAGTGAAGTGTTATTGGAAATTGGAAAGGGCAATATCTCAAATATTATTAACCCAAAATAAAAGGTTGATATATCAAGGGCATTGTCGTGGGAATTGCTAGCTTTTTGTAGCATCTTCCTCAAATTTCTTTCGCTCTGTTTAAACTAAAGGGCCGCGTAATAGATTCATTAAAGCACCAGTGGATTGTGCCAGTGTTAGTATTTACAATACTGCGGACGCACGTTTAGTAGATGGAATGCTTAGTAATGAAAAAGGTGTTTTTAATTTTGATGGCCTGGCAGCAGGAGACTATTATTTAAAAGTTGATTTTATTGGATACAATGCGAGGACTATACACGGTATATCTATAGAAAACAATAAAACGATCGATTTAGACGATATCCGCTTAGGTCTTGCCACTAAATTATTAAATGAAGTAGTAGGAGAAAGAAGTTTCGATCGCACAAATTATTCTGCCCACTCAACAGTAATGTATAAAGTAGATAAAAGCAATATGCTTACGGCCGGATTATACCCAGAACGAAGAACACAGTTCAGACTTGCCGATATAACTTACAACAATACCAAAAATTAAACTGGAAAGAGAAGGGGGTTAAACTGAAGCAGGAAACAATATTTCCGCAGGAGGGAAAGTCTGTTTTTGCCATAGAATCAGCAGGTGCTGAGAGTACAATATTGAATATCCGTTATCGGGGCTGGGTTAAAACCGGAGCACCGGTAAAAGTAAACGGAAGGAAGATTCAAATAACGCAGTAATCCGGAAGCTATATTTCCCTGAATAGAAAATAGAAGAATGGAGATAACGTGGTGGTTAGTTCTTTTCAAATCTCAAAATTTCCCGGTTCAAAGCTATTCCGGCTGGAATGTATTTTAGGCAAATTTCGGCTAAATCAGCTTTGAAAAATCCGACTATTTTAAAAGTCCTCTACCCTTCAAATCCAAAATAACGGGCTCAAGAATCATTAGAAAGCGCTCTAAGTGTTCAAAGTATTCTCGGTCAGGGGTACAAAGGCGACTAATGTAAAAATTAGTCGCTTTTTTTATGCGAAGTGCGATTTTGCCTGCGTGATAATGGATCAAGCAAGAAAGTTGTGGAGATCCGATCTGTTCATATTCAGAAATGGATTTCGAAACAACAACCGGTTTACTTTCATTGTGGATGTAAAAACTGGTGTAACTAAATTGGTTCGACATTACTCCGGCGGGGAGTATTAACGGAAAATTGTCCGAATTTCGAAAGGGTTGCTCATAAAAGAACAATCCTTTCTCTTCGACTTTCAGTATGTTATCATAGCTAATTAGTGGCAAAAAATTAGATCTACAGAATAAAAGGAGGGGCAAAGGCAACTACCTCTTTGACTTTTCCGGAGCATGTAGTTAACTCGACTAAATTCTTCTGTCAGTCATGCTAAACCGATTTATTTACTATTTTTAGCAAACTGGAAGAAATTATGCTAAAGAAAACGTCAGTCCTTATTTTACTAAGCCTTTTAATTAACCTTTCTTGTTCTGTCAGGTCACAACCTGGCACTAGAAAAATATCTAATCCCGTAATGCCCGGTTACTTTGCCGATCCTACCGTTGTAAAAGACAAAAAATCGTATTACATATATGCTACAATTGATCCATGGGGAGGCGAGGAGCTTGCGGTGTTTGAGACGAAGGATTTCGTGAGTTTTAAGCGCCACCATCTTAACTGGCCAACTAAGTCTTTGTGTACTAGCCCTACCTCAAACAAGCATATGGTTTGGGCTCCATCCGTTGTTAGAGGCACAGACCATAAATTTTATATGTATGTGTCTGTTGGCAGTGAAGTTTGGGCTGGAGTTAGTCCAGGTCCACTGGGTCCGTGGAAAAACTTGAAAGAAGACAATAGTCCGCTGATAAAATTTACAGATTTTCCGCAGATGCACAACATAGATGCCGACTGCTTTATAGACGACGACGGGCAGGCCTATTTATATTGGGGTTCAGGATGGAATTGGGTAAATGGTCACTGTATGGCTGTTAAGCTGAAAAAAGACATGAAAACCTTTGAAGGCGAACCTCTCGAAGTTACCACTCCGCATTATTTTGAAGCTCCCCACATGATCAAGAGAAACGGCAGATATTATTTAATGTTTTCGGAAGGTAAAGCAATTGACCCGACCTATCAGATTGGCTATGCCACTTCTAATAGTCCGCTTGGGCCGTTTGTTGAGCCTGAAGAACGTGTTATTTTAAATACTGCAAGCGATAGTACAGTTATAGGGCCCGGGCATCATACAGTATTTAGAGTAAAGAACCAGGATTATATCCTATACCATCGGATTTTCCCGCAGAAGAAGGATTTTGTGTTGCGTCAGCTTTGTTTGGACAGCCTCAATTTTAATCAGGCAGGAAATATCAAAAAGGTGAGTACAAAAGGAGTTAAATTATAGTATAGCCTGGAAAAGTCTTTATCTTCAAATTGAGCATTGAAAAAAAAGATACCCGAAATCGAATTTGAAATAAAAAAACACACCTAATTTATGAATAAGTTGTTCTTTTTTGTTACTGTATTAATCTGCTACACATCTGTTCAAGTGACTTTCGCCCAAGACAGCCTTGTCACCTATGACGTCCCCAAAGCCATTTTTTATTCCATGCACAATGACGATTTTACTGTGCAGGTGCGAAAGCCGGGTGGACAATGGAAAGACCTTTATGAGTACAGGGTACAGGTGGACATGGACAAGGTACAAGATGCTTCCATGGTTTATTTTGACTTTTCGGGAATAGTAGAAGTAAAAATACGCAAGAACAACGGAAACGTTGGAACTGTAGATGTTAGGCCATCCTCGTATAAGATTGCTTCGAAAGTGAACGGAAACACTATCGAGTTTACCCTTGATAGGCCCAGAAATATTTCGGTGGAGGTGAACGGTGACAAGCTACACAATCTTCACCTGTTTGCTCATTCTATTGAAAGAAGTCGACCGAACCCTAATGATCCCAATGTCGTCTATTTTGGGCCTGGTGTACACGAAGCTCCTGACAAACCAGGGGATGTCTACCGCATCAAAAGCGGACAAACCGTGTACATTCATGGTGGTGCAGTAATCAAAGGAAAACTGCTTTGCGACAATGTTAAAGATGTACGCATTATTGGAAGAGGGGTCATTTTGGAGCCTGAGCGAGGGGTAGAGATCCGGTTTTCCGAGAATGTAGAAATTGACGGAATCCATGTCGTCAACCCTCGACATTATACTATTTTCGGCGGACAATCTAAGGGGTTGAAAATCAAAAATCTGACCTCCTTTAGTTGCAGAGGCTGGAGTGATGGGATTGACCTGATGAGCTGCTCGGATGTGGAGATCGACGGTGTTTTCATGCGCAATTCAGATGATTGCATCGCTATTTATGCACATCGATGGGATTTCTACGGTAATGCAAAAAACTTTAAGATCACGAATTCCACCCTATGGGCAGATATTGCCCATCCGACAAACATAGGAGCTCATGGTAATACGACCCATGAGGGGGATACGATTGAAAACATCACCTTCTCAAACATCGACATCCTCGAGCATGATGAAGATGATCCCTGCTGCCTGGGCACTATGGCGATAATAGCGGCTGATAACAATCTAGTGCGAAATGTGACTTATGAAAATATTCGAATAGAGGATATCCAGGAGGGTCGTTTAGTTGATTTACGTGTGGTGAATGACCCGAAATACAATACACAATCAGGAAGATCGATAGAGAACATTTACTTCAAGAATATTACTTTCAATGGAACCAGTTTACGCCCTTCTCAAATCAGAGGACACAATGAAAGCCGGAATGTAAATAATGTAACTTTCGAAAATGTGAAGGTTAATGGTAAAAAGATCAGGTCTGCCACTGACGGTGACATTCTTATTGGAGAGTATGTAGAAAATGTTAAATTTAAATAACGTATACCTGAAGGTTTTTGTCTGTATGCAATCCGATGATCTGGCGAATTAATCACCTCCATGTCTTTTGGCCTGAGCTTGTCAACTTCATTTGGCTCATTAGAATGTAACGAGCTTTTTCAATAGCTTGCATTTGCTAGCCATGTCAGCAAGTCTAATTCTATCCGAGATTAAGCTTTCTGGTTCTGATTTCTTTTTGCTAAGAGGTTAGCTGTCTGTGGAATTCATTTCATTGGGCTTCGGGCTTCGCGACCAGCGTTAACAGCTACGCCGAAGAGGCTACAGTAAACAGCTAACCTATGGGGGATTTTAACATTATTTATGTCCTTACAGTAGGTTTAATGTTTTGATTTACCCTGAATAGATTACTCGGGTCATATTTATTCTTTATCGTTACCAACCGTTCATAATTATCACCATATGTTGACTTCACACGGTCTTCTCCTTCCTCCATCATAAAATTTACGTATGCGCCACCTGCTGAATACGGATGCAGCGCTTCCCAGTATTGTTTAGTCCACGCAGTGATTTTTTCTTTATTTGCAGGATCAGGGTCAATTCCTACTATTACCATCGCCCAGATGGCATCGAGGTAACTCCATGCTGTATCCTTTTTATCAACACGAGCAGCAGCGCCATTTATAGGGTACAAGTGCATGGTGGTAAGCGGTGTAGGCATAGTTTTACTGAATGAGATATGCTTTTCAATAGCTTCATCGCTCAGTTCATTCACAAAATCTGCACGCCAGTACCATTGCAACCCGGCAGGCAACAAATCATCAAACAGTGTTTGTAAAACGGGTTGGGGCAATAGACCGGCAAAATCAAGGGCAGGTATCTTGAAGGCTCGAATGGGTTTAAATACTTCATCTGCGTTTTCTAACGGTCCTGTGTACGCCCACACAATGCCGCACATTTTCTTTAGATGAAGATGCTCGGGGAAAGGAGGTCCGGGCGGAACAGTGAGAAAAGCGAAAAATCCATTCAGGTCATCAGGGGCATCGTTTATCAGTTTGCGGTACCATTTCATCACGTCTGCAGCCTCATTCAACTCCCATAACATCGGACCACCATATATCATATCTATCGGGTGCAGCTTGAATGTAAAGGCAGTAACTACTCCGAAGTTTCCGCCACCTCCTCTCACTGCCCAATACAAATCCTGATTTTGATTTTCATTTGCTATTATGAAACTTCCATCAGCCAGTACCATATCCACAGATAGCAGGTTATCAATGCTCAGTCCACATTTGCGGGTAAGATAGCCAAGCCCACCGCCGGTTGTCAATCCTCCCACACCCGTAGTGGAAATAATTCCGCTTGGAGTAGCCATCTTAAACACATGGGTTGCATGGTCAATATCACCCCATAAACATCCTCCGCCTGCCACTACTGTTTTTGCCAGCGGGTCAACACGGGTGTATTTGATACGCGAAAGGTCAATCACTAATCCATCATCACAAATTCCTAGTCCGCCTGCATTGTGTCCTCCGCTGCGTATGGAAAGAAGAATATTATTATCCCTGGCGAAATTAACTGATTGTATCACATCCGCCACATCCGCACAACGCACAATCATGCGTGGGCGTTTGTTAATCATGGCATTATATACTTTGCGGGCATCGTCATAACCTTCGTCTTGCGGTTGTATTAAGTCGCCTCTTAATGTTGCCCTGAATTCCTGAATCGAAGTTTCGTTAAGCATGATAGATTGTTTGATTTATAATCATAGGTTGATTCTTTAAATGATGATTGAAAAATTATTTCCGTCATCAATTCATTAAAATAATTACAAATTAAAATAATGGATGTTGAAATTATTTTTGTTGAATTATCAAAATGTGAACTGGCATGAGAAAAACTGGTAAAATAATTCTTATTGAAGCAATGAATTTATTTTATCGAAGCGAATTAGAAAAGAAACTTTTTATTCTTTGCTAAAGATGATGAAGTCTTTTCAGATTCGTTCTTACTTAGTGCTGGTATGCTGCTAATTGGCTGCCGAGGCCCTTATTTCGCCAGGCTGGTCTTTTTTAGAACGTTAACAAGTTCTTCCATATTTATAGGTTTGGATATGTAATCGTTCATTCCTGCCGATATGCATTCTTCCCTGTCTTCCGCCATGGCATTCGCGGTCATAGCTATAATTACAGGTTGCCGGTCAAAGTTACTCCTGATTCTTCTTGTTGCACTAATCCCATCTAGAACGGGCATTTGGACATCCATCAGAACTACCTCATAGGCTTCCTTCTCTAGCATTTCCAAAACTTCCTCTCCATTATTGGCCAAATCAGGCTTGTAACCTAGCTTATTCAATACTTTGATAATTAATTTTTGGTTAATAAGATTGTCTTCAGCTATCAGAATGTTTAGTGGATATTTAACGGCAAACTCCTCAGACAATAAACTCGCTTGTTTGTCTTCATGTATGGGCTCTGGCTGGCTAATTTGTTTTAACTCCAATTGTATCACCTTTAATAATTGCTGCTGTTTTACCGGCTTTGTAAGAACTGCGGCAAACAGGGCTCCGGATTTTTTTGGACTCTCATCTCCGATAGAGCTCAGCAAAATTATTTTCTGCATTGGATCTGCTTCTTTTATCTTTTTGGAAAGCTGTATACCATCCAATTCCGGCATCTTCATATCTGTAATTACCAGGTCAAAGTTTTTTTCCGTGTTTAAAATTTCTAATGCTCTTTCACCCGATGATGCGGTAACTGTACTAATCTTCCATCGTTCCAGCTGGATTCTTAAAATTTGCAGGTTTGTTTCATTGTCGTCTACAATTAAAACCTTTTTTCCTTCTCCCGAAAATTCAAGATTTACATGGTGCCGGATCGACTGCTCGCCGGTTTTACAGTGAATGTTAAAACTGAAGGTACTTCCTCGTCCTTCTTCGCTTTTAACCTTAATTTCGCCACCCATTAACTTAATTAATCGTTCGCAGATGACAAGGCCTAAGCCTGTCCCTCCATATTGCCGGGTCGTCGAGGAGTCTACCTGGGAAAAAGCTTTAAAAAGACGATCGAGCTTATCTTGCGGAATTCCTATTCCTGTATCTTTTATTTCAAAGCCAATTTCCAGATCATCCTGGTTCCGATTAATGAGGTTGACTCCAAGAAATACTTCCCCTTTTTTGGTGAACTTGATAGCATTTCCAATTAAATTTATCAGCACCTGTCTCAAACGCAAGCTATCTGCAAAAAGGGACGGTGAAACTTGATAATCAATTTGATAAACCAGATCAATGCCAATTTGAGCAGCTTTGCTCGCAAATAAATCCATCACCTCTTCAATACATTTACGCAGGTCGAAGTGATGCGGGTCTAAGTCCATATTTCCTGATTCAATTTTCGAGAAATCAAGGATATCGTTAATCACACTTAATAAAGCCTCGCCGCTGTTGCGGATAGTTTCAGCGTAATCTCTTTGCTCATCATCTAGTTGGGTGGCGCATAATAGGGAAGACATGCCTAACACTCCGTTCATGGGGGTGCGTATTTCGTGGCTCATGGTGGCTAGAAAAGCGCTTTTAGCCTGATTCGCTTTCACCGCTTCCTCCCGTGCCTGCTGTTCCAGATCTGATTTCAGCTTTAATTCCTCTGCCTGTACTTGTAGCTCCTCATTTAGCTGCTGAAGATGCTCCGATTGGCTCACCACTTGTTCTGTACGTTCGGTTACCACTTTTTCGAGCTCTTCTTTTTGAGCTGTGATTTGGCTGGTTCGGTATTTGAAAAACAAATAGATGCCACTTACAATAGCTAAGAAACTCAATAACCTAAACCACCAGGTTAACCAGAAGGGGGGAGTGATAATTATTTTTATAGAATTTCCAGCCATATTCCATACACCATCATTATTAGATGCTCTTACTCTAAAAATATATTCTCCGGGATCTAAATTGGTATAGGTGGCTCTACGGTTTTTACTGGCTTTGTTCCAGTTTTTCTCAAACCCTTCAAGAATATAGGCATACTGGTTCTTTTGCTGCGATATGAAATTTAGCGCTGAAAATTCCAGAGTAAATACCGATTGATGATGGTTTAACGTAATTTCCTTCGTTAAGCTGATATCGGTTTTTAGTGGAGATTGAGGATCTGAGGAATTAACCGACGAATTAAAAATTTGAAAATCGGTAAATACTACCGGAGGAGGATTCTTATTTTTTGTGATTTTCTCCGGATTAAAAATGGTAAATCCATTAATTCCTCCAAAAACAAGATCGCCGTTTTTTAGCTTTAAATGTGCATTCATTTTGAATTCATTGTCCTGAATTCCATCGCTTATATCATATGTTTTTATTGCCTTGGTTTCAGGGTTGTAACTGCAAATTCCATTATTGGTACTTAGCCATAAGTTTCCTTTTTTGTCTTCATAAATTCCATAAATAATATCACTGGGTAAACCGTCTTTGACATAGATATTAGTAAACTTCTGGCTTTTTTTATCGAATGAGCTAAGTCCATCACTTGTGCCTATCCATATTCTGCCTCTACGATCTTCAGTTACCGTATAAAGCTTATCATTACAAATAGACCGTGGGTCTTTTTCATTATGTGTAAACTTTATCCTTTTATTACTTTTTCTATCCAGTATTTGTAGCCCGCCCCAGGAAGCTAAATACAGATTCCCATCGCGGGCATCCAGCATATCTATAATATACATATCTCTTCCATACTCTCCCGCAGGGTAATTAATCAGCCGGTTTGCTTTCTGATCAAAAAGCATCAGGCCACCAAGTGTTTCTATCCAGATATTTCCCAGCTTATCTTCAAAAAGATACATTACGTTGGGGTCTATTAAATCCTTACCGGGGCCATTTTTGTCGGTTTTCCTGTAATGAGTAAATTTATTAGTAACAGGATTGTAATGATCGAACCCTCCATCCCAATACCCAAGCCACATCGCCCCCTTCTTATCTATTAAAATTGAGGTAATTACATTGGTACTTATAGTGTTAGCAATAGCAGGTGAGGCCTGATATCTGGTGAATTCTTTAGTTCTTGGGTTGAATTTGTTTAATCCTCCACCATCAGTTCCAATCCAGATATTTCCTTTATTATCTTCACATAAGGAAGCTATATTGTTATTGCTTAAACTATTTTGCGATGCCAGATTGCTTCTATAGGTGTCAAAATTTCGTTCAGTTAATAAATTTACACCGCCTGCATAAGTACTTATCCAAAATTTTTTGTTCCGGTCTATATAAATGTTAGTTACAGAATTCGAGCTTAAGCTTTCCGGATCTCCTGTATGATGCGTGTAATTGTAAACCTTAGTTCTGGCTTTATCTATAACATAAAGGCCTTTGTTCACTGTTCCAGCCCAAATTCTTCCGTATTCATCCTCAATGAAATGGGTAATGATGGCATTTAATTGAGACTTTTTGAGAAAAGGCACCAGCTTATTTTCTTTTGTGGAATAGCTATAAATGCCGGTAAGAGTTGCGAATAGGATATTATGATCACGATCTTCTATTATTGAGGTAACACCTTTTACAGGGATATCTTTTCGCTCAGTTAGTCTTTTTAGTTTCGTATCATAGTTGTAAATAAAGTTCTCTCTGGTAACCATCCAGCAAATTCCCCGGGAGTCAATATACAAGGCCGTTATTTCATCATCCTTTACAAATCCGAAGAGGTACCGGAATTTTTTATCATTCTTGCCTTTTGCATACACATTTGTGCTGGCGGATGTATAAAGCGTTCTATCTTTATCTTCAATTAGATTAATTACCCTAGATGATCTTTTAATTTCTGTATGGTTAATGAATGAGTTGGTATTTCTGTCATACCTACAAAGCCCCGAAGCGGTGCAAATCCAAAGGTCTTTATTAGAATCTTCAAAAATTCGAAAAATTTCATTCTGTGGCAAACTGCTGGAATCGTTTAAACGATGTTTAAATACTTTACAGGAATAACCATCGTATCTGTTTAAGCCATTCTCTGTGCCGATCCATATAAATCCCAGATAGTCTTGTAAGGTGGTTTTAGCGTGACTGTTTGATAAGCCTTCAAGCACGGAAATGTGGTTGAATCTATAATTGTAGGTTTGGCAGACCCCCCAAACAGGGAAAACCAGAAATATTATGAAAAGATTTTTTAGCATAAGGAAATGGTGTTTTCGTAGAATAGCTCATTATATTATTAAATTTATGATTATTTGTTTAATTGATAAAGGTATAACACCCTAAAAAATGATGTGCTTGCTTAGAAAATATGAAATTTGTTAAAAATAATTTTTAGATAGCTATGCCTTCATTTGATGAACGGGGCCATGTCATTAAATAAATGGTTGGTGGCGTTCTTTTTTAAAATCGCAAAATCTTCTCCACCTTCCGACCTTGGCTTATTCATCTACCAATTTGTCCAGTAATGAGGCTGTTCGGCATATAAGAAAGTCCGAGCGTTTTAGTCTTATCCGACAAGAAGTTTTCAGCAGTTCTTGGAACTTGTTGGTTTGTTTCCTGACATTCTTTGAAGCATGATTAAAATTTGTCACCTGGCGTAATATATGCCCGATATGTACAACTTTCTCTACGGTAATGCGTACAACAAATAACTTATCGATTAATTGAATCTTACAAGGTTCACTTATTACAAGAGTTCATAATACTCAGAGGCGCCTTCTAAACCTTTCGGCGCTAATGTTTCAGATTACCTCATTGCCCCACGTATGATAAAAAAATTATGTGCATTAGTGTTTGTTTTATCGTTTCTGATTATGATAAAGAGTGCTACGGCTCAAACTGTAGAATCAGCCACCATCAACTCCACGGGTAAGTCGTTTGTTCAAGAAGATATGATTTTTGAATGGAACATAGGTGAACTAGCATTGGTCGAAACTATGTTCAATAGTAAATGGATTATTACAAATGGCCTGTTGCAGCCACTTTCTCCAGCGTTTTTTATAACTGATGGATTTGTTTTGGCTCCGAATAATATACTTACAGCCAATGGCGACGGAAAGAATGATGCCTGGATTGTCAAAGATATTGAAAAATACCCCGACAATGAGGTAACCATTTTCGACCGCGCCGGCCGGGTTGTGTATCACATCAAAAATTATCAAAATACCTGGACTGGCCCCGTTAATAATCCCCTTATTCAAGACACGTACTATTATATTATAAAGCTTAAAAAGGATGGTAAGTCAGGCATTGTAAAAGGCTTCATTACCATTTTAAATTAAAAATTAGACGAATATCTATGATTTCACTTTACAAAATACCATTTTTATCCATTGTATTTACATTAATCTGTGCCGGTTCAATTGCTCAGCAGCTGCCCCAGATCAATTACCAGGGTGTTGCCCGAAAAGCCGATGGAAGTCCTGTTTCAGAGCAACCAATTAAATTAAGGCTTACCATTCTTGACGGAAGTGCAAGTGGCAGCAATGTGTATTCTGAAACACGTCAGGTAAGTACTAATAAATTTGGCCTGTTCACCGTTGTAATTGGAAGTTCGGGGTCTGTTTCACAAAACGGGACATTATCAGCTGTAAACTGGGCTACCGGCAATAAATTTTTGCAGGTAGAAATAGATCCCCAGGGAGGGAACAACTTCACAAATATGGGAAGTTCCCAGTTGCAAGCAGTCCCTTACGCTATTTATGCGACCAGTGCAAGCCCTTCAGGCAATGCGGGTGGTGATTTAGGCGGAACATTTCCAAATCCTACAGTTACTAAACTTCAGGGCTTCGCTTTAAGTAATGCTGCACCGGGTAACGGACAGATACTTAAGTGGAACGGAAGTGCCTGGATTCCCAGTGATGTTGTTTCGGCCACAGGAACGACTATCTCTGGGACATCACCCATAACATCGGTGATGCAGGGAGCAAATGCAAGTGTATCGATAAGCAAAGCGGATGCTGCGACGGATGGGTATTTAAGCAAAGCAGATTGGCAAACCTTTAAGGATAAGGCAACCATACCCTATGTAGATGCAGCTATATTGACCAATAGTAATTTAATAACAGCAGAAACTACCCGGGCAACCGCAGCTGAAAGCTTAAAAGAAGATTCGAACAATAAGAGCATAGACGGAACCCTGGCTTCAAATTCGGATCTGAAATTCCCTACTGAGAAAGCTACAAAAACCTACGTGGATGTGGCAATAAGCACAAATGCCACACTCGATGCGAGTTTAACTATCAAAGGTAAAATACAATTAGCCGGCGATTTAAGCGGAACATCGGCATTGCCGGTTATAGGAGACGGAAAAATAACGACCGCTAAAATTTTAGACGGGAGTGTAACAGACCCAAAAATTGCGGGCGGAATCAGTGCATCCAAAGTTGGGCTGGGAAATGTAGATAACACTTCCGATTTACTCAAGCCAGTTTCTACTGCTACCCAAACTGCCTTAGATTCAAAAGCTTCAGTAGCTGATTTAGCCTTGAAAGCTCCGTTGGCCTCGCCAACTTTTACCGGCACGGTGTCTGGAATCACAGCCGCGATGGTGGGGTTAGGAAATTCAGATAATACCAGCGATGTAAATAAACCTATATCTAATGCAACTCAGACAGCGCTGGATTCAAAAGCGAGTAATACGGATTTAGTCTTGAAAGCTCCATTGGCCTCACCAGCATTTACAGGTACAGTTTCTGGGATTACGGCTTCCATGGTTGGCTTGGCAAACGTTGATAATACCACAGATTTGTTGAAACCCATTTCAACAGCCACCCAAACGGCTTTGGATGCAAAAGCCAGCAACACAGATTTAGCATCAAAAGCTCCTCTGGCATCACCAACATTCACCGGTACAGTTTCCGGGATTACGGCTTCCATGGTTGGATTGGCCAATGTTGATAATACAACAGATTTATTGAAACCAGTTTCAACAGCCACCCAGACAGCTTTAGATTTAAAAGCACCATTAGCATCCCCAACTTTTACAGGAACAGTTGCAGGGATTAGCAAATCTATGGTTGGTTTGGCCAATGTCGATAATACAACAGATTTATTAAAGCCAGTTTCAACATCCACCCAAACGGCTCTGGATGCAAAAGCCAGCAACACAGATTTAGCATCAAAAGCTCCTCTGGCATCACCAACATTCACCGGTACAGTTTCCGGGATTACGGCTTCCATGGTTGGATTGGCCAATGTTGATAATACAACAGATTTATTAAAACCAGTTTCAACAGCCACTCAAACGGCTTTAGATTTAAAAGCACCATTAGCATCCCCAACTTTTACAGGAACGGTTTCAGGAATTAGCAAGTCAATGGTTGGCTTGGCAAACGTTGATAACACCACAGATTTATTGAAACCAGTTTCAACCGCAACCCAAACCGCTTTAGATTTAAAAGCAACTCTGGCATCTCCAACTCTTACGGGGACGCCGCTGGCGCCAACGGCTACTGCAGGAACAAACACAACGCAACTTGCTACGACCGCATTCGTAACTTCTGCAGTAGCAGCCGGCGCATCGTCTTCGGTTTTTGTAGACTTAAGCACCAATCAAACTGTAGCTGGAACCAAAACATTTAGCGCCGATTTAGTTGCCAACGGTTTAACCATCGGACGTGGGTTGGGAGCCATTGCCAGCAATACAGCTTTGGGCAACCAGGCATTAAAAGCCAACACCACGGGCTTTGATAATTCTGCTGTCGGCGAGTCAAGCCTTTATACCAATACCGCAGGCGCGAGAAATACGGCAACCGGCAAACAATCGCTTTATGCGAATAATGGGAACGATAATACGGCAACCGGTTATCTGACATTACAAAGTAATACAACGGGTTCTTACAACTCTGGTGTTGGATCCGAGACGCTTATCACAAATACAGCAGGCGGTTATAATACAGCCATGGGCGCTCTATCCTTGAGGTCAAATACTTCAGGAAATAACAATACCGCAACAGGCTATAACAGTCTTTATGCGAATACAACAGGCGGGGGCAACAGTGCAATAGGATATAATACACTTCCCAGTAATACCACCGGTACATATAATACTGCGTTGGGAACTCAGGCCTTAGAACAGAGCAATACTGCCAATCAAAATACCGCAATCGGAGTGGCTGCTATTGATCGAAATACAACAGGTGGCAGTAACGCTGTATTAGGTGCATTTGCCGGACGTTATGAAAGCGATGGCTCTACTTATAATACCTTAATATCTAATTCCGTATTAATAGGAGCCGAAACCAAACCTAGTGCAAGTGGTGAAACAAACCAAATAGTTATAGGATATCAAGCCAAAGGAAATGGTTCAAATACCGTTCAGCTAGGCAATACGAGCATTACCGATGTTAAAACCAGCGGAAGTGTAACTGCAGCCGGGTATAAAATTGCCAGTGGCACCTCTTCGCAATTTTTAAAGGCAGATGGAAGTGTTGATGCCAGCACTTATCTGCCTTTGGGCGGCGGTACGTTAACCGGGGCATTAAATGGCACTTCAGCATCTTTTACAAGTGATATTTCCACTAATGGAATTCCTATTGGAAGAGGTGCTGGTTCAAACGTTGCCAATCTTGTAATTGGTGCAGGTGCTTTTGGAGGTAACACAAGCGGAGTAAGCAATATTATCATCGGGCGGCAGGCTGCTGCAAGTTCAACATCAGCCTCTTATAATACCATCGTGGGAGATGGTGCGGTGTATTATAATGACGTGAACCAGGCGATTACTGCCTTCGGCTGGCATGCTTTGCATGCAGAAAAAGGAGCCGGAAACACGGCTATCGGATATGAAACAGGAGCAAGGGGAGCAATAGCAAGTTCCTTAACAAACTCGACCTTCTTAGGCAGATCAGCTTCCGCGGGCGCTGGTACCATCGATAACGCAACAGCAATTGGCTACGGAGCCTCCGTAACAGCAAGTAACACCATTCAGTTGGGTAACACCAGTATCACCGATGTTAAAACAAGCGGGACAATTACCGCAGGTGGAATTTCAAATACTCCTGTTATTGCTAAAACCTTTGAGGCAAGCGGTATAACCTTGTCTTCGTCATATTCTGGCAGTATTATATATACTCAAAATGCTGCACTACCAGCCTTTCCGGAAGATCTGCCCGATGGCTTTAATTGTGTGATTATAAACTATTCTAATTTTAATTTTACCACGAATACGCTCGCCAGTACCAAGTTTTACACTGTAACAACTGGCAATACAGGGGCTGCCACTTTTTCAATTCCTACTGGCGGCACTGTCCATATAAATGTGGTCACTATTGAAGGAGTAAAAAGGTACTATGTAAATGGAAATTTGTTATGAGTAGCTCTTTTTTACTAAATTTTAGAGGGTTATTACATTCAGTTTTTTTTGTTACAATTTTACTTTCAGGTGCTAACCCGGCCAGGGCCCAATTAAATCCGCTCGCAGGTATTTATTTTAGCAATCAGTATTTAGCTAATCCGGCTATAGCTGGCATTAAGCAAGGGCTTAATCTAAACTTAGGATATCGCCAGCAATGGTCTGCCTTTTCGGGTTCACCCAAAACACAGGCATTTACAGCCGATTATGGTACCGGAAAAAAGGTTGGTTTGGGTCTGAGTATTTACAATGATGAAGCCGGCCTTATTAAACGTACCCGAATGATGGGAACATACGCCTATCACCTTGCACTAAACAAAAATCAGAGTTTGAACTTCGGTATTTCCTTTGGATTTATGGACCAGCGAATCTCCAACGAAACCGTTAAGGGCGATTTGAATGATAATTCAATAAGTACATTCAACGGCACGGAAACATATATGGATGGTGATTTTGGAGTGGCCTACACCAATTCCCAATTAACCATTCAAGCGACCATTCCGAATCTGAAGGGTTTCCTAAAAAAAGATGATTTAAATAGAGTAGGGGATCGGTCATCTTTCTTTTCTGCAATAAGCTATAAGTTTCATTTCCCAGAAGCAGTTAATGGATTTGGCATAGAGCCAAAACTCGTGTACAGAGCAGTAAAAGGCTACGATTATATTGCTGATTTAGGGGCGAATTTTACCATAGCCAATGGAAACGTAAGTATGATGACGATTTATCATACCACTCAAAACGCTACCTTTGGTTTAGGGGCGGGTATAAAAACTCTCGGCTCGGTAAATGCTAATTATACTACCTCAACCTCCGCGGTTAGCCAGTATAGTAACGGAAATTTTCAAATAGCGCTCAAGCTTAATCTGATGCAAAAGGATAATAGTAAGTAAAAAGGCCCGTCTGCCACTAACCTAAAGCGACTTGTTGGTCATCTAGCGCTTCTGCATTTCGATTCTTCAAAATTCGATTTTCAGGAAACACTGTATCCTCCAGAGGTAAAAATATCAGCATAGGGCCGATTAAGGCTATAGTTTTAACTTTTTTGATTTATTCAATGGAAGCAAAGCCTTTTCATTTTTTTAAAGCACCAGTGATTCTTGGGCTTTAACGATATTGGAATTTTACTGTATTTTCCGCTATCCAAAGGATCGAATTCGGTGAATTCTCTAAAAAAACTTCTATTCTATCACTTGCCAAAAAAAGCAGGATCCATCTTTACGATCCGGTCTTGACCCTGGGGCATTTGCCGAACAAAGGCTTTTTTGAAACGGGTCTGCAAAAAGATACCTATGAGTTGATAGCGACATTAACATGATATCGCCTTGAAGCATATCCTGCCATTGAAATACGGATGCATCTCCCTGTTCCTCCTTTTCTATGCGCACTTCTGCCATTCCTCCCGATCCAACTACCGTAACCCATCCTCCATTAGTTATCGACTGCAACGAGATCCTCCCGTTTCCTTTGTCGACAATTTTAAACTTAGAATTTTCACTTACCGTTTTACCTTTGGCTACAGGTCGCAAAAAGCCTTTCCAGTTAACCAATACCGTACTATCTGCCAGGCTGGAAAGAGTAATTGTTTTCCCATAGGGGATGGGTTTAATTAAGCCGTGAGGACGGGGTTCGTTTACAATGAATGAATTAAAGTCAGCATATCCACCTTCTTTTCCTTCTGTATTGTAGTTAAACAAACCAAACCTAACTCCCTGGAATGTTCTGCCTTGAAAAATCATGATAAATTCCTCGCCCAGAATCTTGAAATTTGACCCATCTGTACTGTAGCTAAAAACTGCCATTTCTGTTTCAAAATCGCAGTTTGCCTTTAGCCAGACTTTTTTTCCGGTCAATTTTTCCCTAAGCAATTTGTTTCGCTGCTGATCGAATTGCTCAACTTCAAATCCATCCTTTGTCCTGGCTACCCCAATCCAGCTATAGGGCATATTTAATAAGCCCAGTCCTGCGATATCGCCGTCGGATAAGCCATTTAAATCAATTTCGGTGGATCCTATTGACACCGGGCCGATACATCTCTGAGTTAACGAATTTCTGGCATTCCAAAAATCCTTCGCGGGTAAAGCGTTTAACCGGAGGTATCCTTTTCTTTTTGTTAATGACCATTTATCATTTACCGGCACATGGTTACACTGCCAGATCGGCTGTAAGGTGGAAGACGAAAAATCATCGCTTCTTCTGAACGTAGCATGAGGCTTGGATGTAAATCCGGTGTTGGGTTTTACCCATGTGCGCGGAGAACGTGTGAGATTGCCTTCCAAGCCTAAAAATGGCCATCCATCTTTCCAGGTTACCGGTGATAAGCAGGTTAATCGGCCTACAGAATTATAATCCATCATAGACCATGCCCACCATTCTCCGGATTGGATCTGCAGGATACCGCCCTGGTGTAGTGGAATGCGACCCACATAATTTTTGTTCGGTGGAACAAGCTGGAACGGGGCTTCGCTTTTTTCATTTAGCAACTTCCACCCAGTCCCAACCCCAAGGTGCTCCTCTGCACTTATGACTCGTATTTCATAAGGGCCGTAAGGGCTATTTGAGCGCAAGCACACCTGGTAGCAAACAGGGTCAAAGTTTGTGTTGGTAATATAATATTTGCCGTCAATTTTATAAAAATGCGACCCTTCTCCAGCACCGCTTCCCGGCTTTATGATAACCTTCTCGGTACCTGGCTTTATGTCTAGTAAATCCTCGTCCAACTCAGCCAGATGGATTTCGTCATACCCCCACACCACATAAACCTTTCCATCATCATCAAAAAGCACCGACAGGTCATGAAAACTTTTTTTCATCTTGCTGTGCTTCCAGGGGCCTTTAGGATTAGTAGCCGTGAACAGCTGCGTGGTTTGGCCGTTTACATTGCTGAAAATATAAAAGGTTCCCTTGTTATACCGGAAACTGGGTGCCCAAATGCCCCGCCCATAAATATTTTTAACATCTTCTAAGCGAAATTCCGGACCCAGATCAAGTTTATCTACTGCATAACACAGGAAGTCCCAGTTTACCAAATCGCGGGAATGCAATACCGGAAGCCCGGGCATAGTATGCATCGTAGTACCTGTAAGGTAATAATCGTCACCCACTCTTATCATGTCGGGATCGGAAAATTCGTCAAAGAAAAGCGGATTTGAAAAAGTTCCGTTTCCATTGTCAGATATCCAGGTTGGGCTATTAAGATTCTCTCGAATTTGACTAAAAGCGGCCGATTGTAAAAGGGTGAAAATTAGGAGTAAGTTATAAAGCGGTTTTCTAAAAAACGGTATTTCCAGGGGTTTAATTGACATTCGTTTATTTTAATGGATAATTTTAAAGATTTCTATGATTTAGCAGGCTACCGGATTGCTGGTAGTAAATTATGTTTAGTCAAAGAGCATTTTTGGCTTGTGAGAATACTCGGTTCTTGTTTGCGCAGTTATCAGCACAGAAGGGAATTCTGTATATCTGGGTTCAATAATGTTGAATAAAGGTATACGGAATTTTGAAAAAATAAAAATTAACTAATGTTTAAAAGCCAAGGATGATGTTGATCAATCGCCAGTTGTTTTCATGATTGCCGACCGAGCCAGTGTTAGATCCAGTAATTGGTTTATAATAATGTGCTGTGATTAAGTGCTTTCTAAAGGCTTCGAAGAATAAAAAAGTATTTACAAATGCATGAGTATGAGGAAACCTTTAAATCCGTCTTGTTTTACAATAAGACACACATGCGATCTACCGGTTGCTCTTTCGCTAAGAAGTGAAAAAGGCTGGGCCGATCACTGGGGCTTATTCGAATTTTAGAAACACACGCTTGGAAAAATAAATATGACTGTATCCAATTTCTTTAAAAAGATCATCCTTTTACTGGTATTAACCGGGTTTTCATTTTGCATGTCTGCTCAGGAATACCCGAAGGCAATTTTAAGAGGTGATTACCCTGACCCTAGTATTATGCGTGATGGCGACGATTTTTATATGACGCATTCGCCGTTTACCTATTCTCCCGGATTTTTAATATGGCATTCGAAAGACTTGCTTCACTGGAAACCAATTACCCGGGCCATGCCCGACCTGGTTGGTTCTGCCATGGCTCCCGACCTGCTGAAATACAATGGCAAATATTATATCTATTTCCCTGCCAATGGAACCAACTGGGTAATATGGGCAACCGATATACGAGGTCCATGGAGCAAACCAATTGATTTAAAAGCTCGCTTTATTGACCCTGGACATGCGGTAGGCGAGGATGGTAAACGTTATTTGTTCGTTTCTGAAGGTCATATGGCTCCTTTATCAGATGATGGGCTTTCGGCCATAGATACGCTGAAAAATATATATTCAGGTTGGGATTATCCTAAAAACTGGATTACTGAATGCAAATGCCTGGAATCTCCGAAGATTTTTAAGAAAGGTGATTATTTCTACATGGTAACCGCAGAAGGAGGTACAGCAGGCCCGGCAACCAGTCACATGGCAGTAGCTGCCCGTTCAAAAAGCATACAGGGCCCCTGGGAAAATTCCCCTTATAACCCCATTGTGCATACTTACAGCGCAGACGAAAAATGGTGGTCGAAAGGCCACGGAACATTAATTGACGATGCAAAAGGAAATTGGTGGATTGTGTATCATGCCTATGAAAAAGGATACCATACCCTCGGCCGGCAAACCCTTATCGAACCGGTTGAATGGACAGCGGATGGTTGGTTCAAAACCTCAAAGGGAAAAACAACGGCCGAAACTAAAGTAAAGGCGTCTTCATCTGGCTTTACGCTGTCAGACAATTTCAATAAAGAAACGCTTGGACTGCAATGGACATCATGGAAAGGGTATGATACAAATGCGATTCAGTTAAAGAAGGGATGCCTTCATTTAAAGGCGAAAGGCTCTGGTCCGGCAGATGGGCAACTTTTATTAACCACAGTTCCGGATACAGCTTATGAAGCTCAGGTGGAGCTGACCTTGACAGGAGGAAGTACCGGCGGATTGATTTTGTTTTACAACGAGAAAGCTTTTGCGGGCATCACATCCAACGGGAAAGATGTTACCATCTATGATAATGCAGAAATACGAACAAACAAGTCAGTAGAGCTTGGAAAGCATTTTTATCTTAAAATAAAAAACAATCGCAATATCTGCGATATGTTTGCCAGCAAGGACGGCAAAAATTGGATAACGCTTCGAACTGGTTTGGATGTATCGGGTTTGAACCACAACAAATACCGCGGTTTCTTTGCATTGAGGCCGGGCTTTATGTCAGCCGGAAAAGAAGGCAGCGTAACATTAGATAATTTCAAGTACAAGTCAATTAAGTAAGCAAAATCTAAATAAGAAAATAATCATATGTCAATATTAACGACGACCCATTTAGGAAAAGCGTTTGTTACCGCAGCTCTGATAATGGTGTCCATTTCTTCAAAAGCCCAAAAGCCCATGTGGCTTGACGAAACTAAAAATGAGGAAAACAGGCTTCCCATGCATGCCTCATATTTCGTTTACGAATCGGAATCAGCAGCATTAAGGAACGATTGGAAGCAATCTTCCAATTACACCAGCCTCAATGGCCCATGGAAATTCTTCTGGGCAAAAAATCCAGAGGAACTGCCTAAAGGTTTTGAATCATCAGACTATAACGATGCCTCCTGGAAAACATTCAATGTGCCGGCAAACTGGGAGATGAACGGATACGGTTTCCCAATATATACTACAAACGGATTCGAATTTACTTATCTGTTAAAAGGCGGACGTAAACCGCCGATTGTGCCTCTGGATTACGATCCTACAGCCGTTTATCGCAGGGAGGTAATTATTGATCCGACATGGAATGGCAAAGAGGTTATCTTACATATCGGCGCGGCTAAATCGAACCTTTCTCTTTGGATTAATGGAAAATATGTGGGTTATGGAGAGGATAGTAAGTTGCCATCTGAATTTAATATCACATCCTATCTTATAAAAGGTAAAAACCTGATTGCGATGAAAGTGATGCGCTGGTGTGATGGAAATTACCTGGAAGATCAGGATATGTGGCGCCTTAGCGGAATTACCCGCGACTGTTATTTGGTGGCAAGAAATCCGGTTCATTTATACGATGTGGAACTTATTCCCGACCTGGATGCGGCTTATAAAAACGCTACTTTAAATGTTAAGCTAAAGCTGAATAAAAAGCCTGTTAGTCCGTTCACAGCAGTGTTTGAGCTGAGAGATGGGCAAAAGCTGGTCAGCTCTGCAAATTTAAAATTCGATGCTTCGGAAAATGCTTCTACAAAGCTGGCCATAAATGCACCCAAATTATGGACGGCAGAAACTCCAAATCTTTACGAGGCTATAGTGAAAATTAAAGATAAGGATGGAAATATCCTAGAAGTCATTCCCCTGATAGCCGGATTCCGGAAAATTGAAATTAAAGACGGCAGGTTTTTAGTAAACGGAAAACCGGTATTGATTAAAGGGGTAAACCGTCATGAATCAGACCCTGTTTCAGGACAAGTGATCTCCAGGGATGCTATGATACGCGACATCAAGCTTATGAAGCAATTCAATATTAATGCCGTTCGCACCAGTCATTATCCCAATAGCGAGACCTGGCTGGAACTATGTAATCAATACGGTCTTTACGTTGTAGGTGAAGCAAATATAGAATCGCATGGGATGGGTTTTACCCTGGCTAAAACGCTGGCGAACAAGCCGTCGTGGGTGAATGCGCATTTGATGCGGGTACAGCGAATGGTAGAGCGGGACAAAAATCAGCCTTCCATTGTGATCTGGAGTACCGGAAATGAAGCGGGTAACGGGTACAATTTTTACTCCTGTTATATGTGGCTAAAGGGGCGGGATACAAGCCGGCCTATACAGTATGAAGGGGCATGGCTTGATTACAAGACATTTACATGGGACTGGAATTCTGATATCATAAATCCGATGTATCCAACCCTGGATATGATGCAGAACTATGTAAAGGCAAATCCTGTACCTCAACGACCTTTCATCATGTGCGAATATGCTCACGCCATGGGAAATTCCTTAGGTAACTTTAAAGATTACTGGGATGTGATCCGCGGTAATAAAAATCATTTTCAGGGAGGTTTTATATGGGATTTTGTGGATCAGTGTTTTCAACGCGTAAATGCCAAAGGCGATACCGTGTATACTTACGGAGGAGATTATGAACCTAAGGAGGCAGCCACGAAATGGAATTTTGCTGCAAAAGGTGTCTTTTACGCTAACCGCTCGCCTTATCCACATGCCTGGGAGATGAAGAAAGTATATCAGGACATTCACACAAAACTGTTGAATAACAAAAGCCTGAACATCTATAATGAAAAGTTCTTTACCGGCCTCGAAAATGTAAAATTGCATTGGGAAGTTATATTAAACGGACTGCCGGTTCAGCAGGGAGATGTTACATCGTTGAACGTAAATCCTCAGGATTCCGCAACGATTACACTACCTTTAAAGAAAACGAAGGCTGGCGAGGCGTTTCTTAATCTTACCTACAGTCTTAAATCAGCAGAACCCTTGAAACCTGCCGGCCATATCATTGCTACGGAACAGTTAAAACTGGGCGGAGAGTATGAAAATGTTATTGCATTGGCTGATGAGGGAAGTATAACAAAAAACGAGACTCAGGAGGAATTAAACATCAGCTCTGATAAGGCAAGTATTTCCTTCGATAAGAAAACCGGAATGCTGAAGCGGTATGCAGTTGGTAATTCGGTGCTTTTGGATCAGAATTACCTCTTCAGGCCAAACTTCTGGAGAGCACCAAGTGATAATGATTTTGGTGCCAGATTCCAGACGAAACTGAAAGGCTGGAAGGATGCAGGGCTGAATCCTGTACTAAAAACGATCACGTCTGAAACTCAGAAGAATAGTGTGATAGTTAAAGCAGAGTACAGTTTGCCACAGGTATTTGCGAATCTTAGTATCGAATATGCGATCAATGCTGCAGGAGAGATTGCGGTTAAGGAAAAGCTTTCGGTGGCCGATACCAGCAAGAAAATAGAAATACTTCCACGTTTCGGTATGCAATGGACGCTGCCTGAAGGCTTTAATGCTATTGAATATTACGGACGTGGCCCTCATGAAAACTATATTGATCGCAATTTTAGCGCCCACCTGGGTCTTTACAAACAGTCGGTAGATGCGCAATATTTCCCCTATGTTACTCCTCAGGAAACAGGTAATAAAACAGATGTGAGATGGTTTAGGGTTAGCAATGCTGACGGCCAGGGCCTTGAAATCAGAGGGGCACAGCCTTTAAGTATAAGTGCCAAACATTATTTCGACAGCGACCTTGACAACGGCGATGAACGGAATCAACGTCATGCCGCAGATGTTAGTCCGCGTCCGCAAACGCAGCTGGATATTGATTTGAGGCAAAACGGAGTTGGTGGTCTGGATAGCTGGGGGGCAAGGCCTCTGCAACAATATCAGATGGCCTTCGGAAACTATGAATTCAGTTTTCTTATTAAGCCAATACCTCAGGGGATTAAATAGTTTGTGATTTTAAGAGGATGAATTCAGAATTAGAGTAAGTGTCAGACACCTTAAAGCTGTCCGACACTTATTCGCTTAAAAGAGACAGTGAATTACAAATAATTGTTGCTATTGTGAAAACAAAACTAAAAACTACAGTCCTGATGCTTGGGTGCATCCTGATGTCCACTATAGCCTTTGGACAGCGGGTTAAAGGAAAACTGGCGGATAAACCCGTTTTCAGTGACCCGGTCTATGATGGCGCGGCTGACCCGGTAATTATCTGGAATAAGAAAGAGAAAAAATGGTTTATGTTCTATACCAATCGCCGAGCTACAGATACGAGTTTGCACGGTGTTAAATGGGTACATGGAACAAGAATCGGGATTGCGGAATCAACCGACGGAGGGGCAAGCTGGAAGTATCGGGATACTGCGAATATTAAATTTCGCCCAACAGCCGAGTATACCCATTGGGCTCCCGATGTGTTTGAACATAAAGGTTTATACCATATGTTCCTTACCTATGTTCCCGGGGTTTTTGTTAATTGGGCGCATCCGCGTGAAATTGTTCATTTAACAAGCAAAGATCTTTTAAACTGGGATTATAAGTCCACTTTAAAGCTTGTTACCGATAAGGTTATTGATGCCACTGTTTATCAATTACCGAATGGCACCTGGCGGCTTTGGTACAATAACGAGGCGGACGCAAAAACTATTTACTATGCAGACAGTAAGGATCTCGAAAATTGGGACCTGAAAGGAAAAGTAATTGAAGAGCGGGGAGAAGGGCCGAAGGTATTTCGCTGGAAAGGAAAATATTGGATGCTGGTTGATAACTGGGCCGGCATGAGTTTTTACTCATCAGATGATGCAACAAAATGGACAAAGCAAGCGGATAGAATCCTGGAGTTTCCCGGAAAAGGGAAAGATGACCAGGCAATTGGCGGCCATGCGGATGTAGTGGTTTCGGGCGATCGGGCTTTCGTTTATTACTTTACTCATCCTGGAAGGACTGCAAAAAAATATGCTGATAATGTTGAAACACGCAGAAGTGTGATTCAGGTAGCTGAACTGGAATATAAAAATGGAACAATTACGGTAGACAGAGATAAACCTGTTCACATACACTTGGATAAACAGGCAATTAACAAAAGGAAATAAAGAGATAGGCAATGAATAACAATCTTTTAAAAAAAATAAGCCTATTATGGGTATTGCTCGTTGGCTTAGACGTTAAGGCCCAGCAAAATCCGCCTTTGCCTCAACCGGTAATCCCGGATTATGTTGCCGACCCTTCCGTAGCTTATTTTAACGGTACATACTATTTATACGGAACATCAGATATTGACCATGGCCTCAGTGAAATGGGCCCGCCTGTTGTATGGACATCAAAAGATCTTGTAAACTGGAGTTATAAGGGAGTACTTTTTAAAGGTTTTGATTGGAATACGCCTTATACTTTTGGCCCGGAGGGGAAAAAGAAAACTGGTTATTTCAGATACTGGGCACCTGGGGTAGTAATTAAAAAAGGTAAAGTTTACCACTTGTATCCTACAATTCTAAAGCCGGATAATAAACTAGGTACGTACCATTTAACATCAAAAAGTCCGGAAGGCCCATTCCAATTCAGCAACGGGAAAGGGATTTTCTTTAATGAGCCTGAAAAGGAAAAAGAAGAGACTAAGCCGGTTTTTGCAGATATAGATGGAGACCCGTTTGTAGATGACGATGGGCAAGCTTACATCTACTGGCGCCGTAGAAAAGCTGCTAAACTAAGCGCAGACTGGAAAACTATTGAAGGCCCCGAAGTAACTATTCCAACCAAAAGAGCCGGATATTCGGAAGGTCCCTTCCTGTTTAAACGGAACGGTATTTATTACTACTTCTACACCTTATCGGGCGGAGCCAACTATGTTTATGCTTATATGATGAGCAAGACAGGCCCACTGGGTCCGTTTGTTGCCCCCGAGCATGATATGGTGTCTAAAACAATTCTTGAGACAGGTGTTTGGGGGCCTGGTCATGGAAATGTGCTGCATGTTCCCGGTACCGACAACTATTTGTTTTTCTATCTGGAATATGGCCAGGGGGGCACCACCCGGCAGGTTTATGTTAACCGCCTGCAATTTAATGCCGATGGAACCATTCAGCCAGTACAGGTAACTACTACAGGTGTTCTGGAAATGCCCAATTCGAACAAAAGAACGCTTATACATCCTGTAAAAGTTATCGCTTCTAGTGTGAGGAGAGATACCATTATTAAAACAACCGTAGATACGGTTATCGAGAAGTTACTCGCCATGCCTCCAAAATTTGTTGAAACCGAACTGGCAAGCGTTGAGCGTACAATGGATTTTAAACCGGAAAATGCAATTGACGGGTCAAACGGAACTTTCTGGATGAGCGACAATGCTGATAAGCAGCCCTCGTATCAGATTGATCTCGGCGCAATAAAACGGGTAGAAAGTCTGGAGTTCTTTTTCGTAAAATCCACTCTGGGGCATAGTTTTAAAATTGAAAAGTCGGAGGATGGCCAAAAATGGGAAGCTGTAAAGATCCCTGATTCACAGGAAATTCGTTCTCCTGAAGTTATTAATAAAATAGGGAAAACGCGTTTCATCAAGTTAACCATCTTGTCGGGTGCAGCTGGTTTGTGGGAGCTTAAAGTGTATTGATAGAGTGCAAGTGCCCGATAAAAGCTATAAATTATAGAGAAGAAACACACACTGTATGAGACGAAAATTACTTGCCTTCTTAGTTTTTTGCATCGGGCAATTCTGCTCGTATGCTAGGGCTAATGAGCCAGACTCGGCTTATCTGTTTGCTTATACAACCAATGAATATAAAAGACATAACGGGCTTCATTTTGCCTGGAGTACCGATGGTAAAAGCTGGCAGGCTCTTGGACCCGAATATAAATATATGCGCTGTGGCTACGGGCGGGAGAAATCAATCATTCAACCCATGCTGCTGAGGGATAATCAAGGATTGTGGCATTGCTTATGGTCTTTGAACAATACAGAAGGGAAGTTTGCACATGCCGCTTCAACTGATCTGGTGAACTGGAAAAGACAATCCTATCCGAATGTATTATCAAATGACAACTGTCTGAAAATCGAAGCAACTAATAATGGCAACGAATACAGTTTAACATGGCTGGGATCTCTGAGTGGAAAAGAGAAAGTCTATCGGGTTTCAACCCGCGATTTTAAGGAGTATTCCGAAGCAAAAGAGGTTTATCCCGGAACACGCCTTAACGGCTTGCGGAGCACTGTGGAAATAAGAGGAGTAAAACAAACCGGGACTAAACACAAAGTCGAATGGAGCCGGATTGATGGACTGATCAAAGCACAGCAAATGGCGGTGTACAAAGGCTTGTTACAACGAGAGGGAGGTCGTGAAGATATTACGCGCTTTGCCTCGTTGAAACCGGTAGAAGCCAGGATTGACATCAACGCTGCGGGAAGCAAATCAATAAGCGACATGCTGATCGGAGTGTTTTTCGAGGATATCAATTATTCGGCCGATGGTGGGATTTATGCAGAGCTGATTCAAAACCGCGACTTTGAGTATACTTTGGACGATACAGAGGGGAAAGACAAAAACTGGAACAGCCGCAAGGCCTGGAAGCTAAAAGGAGAAGGTGCGTCGTGGACAATTGATTCCTTAGCCCCTATTCACCCTAACAATAAGCACTATGCCAAATTAGAACTCGATCATCCCGGCGCCGCTCTGGCAAATGAAGGCTTCGACGGCATTGCTTTAAAAGCGGGAGAAAAATACTACTTTTCTTTATTCTCCCGGGTATTGAAAGGAAAAGGAGGGCGAATTTTGGTTCGTTTGGTTGATAAAGATGGAAAGATATGCGGAGAAGCTGCACTGAGCAGTACCTCGGCAGATTGGAAAAAACAGGAAATCGTGCTTATCTCTAAACAAACCGTAGCTGAGGCGCAGTTGGAAATCCATCCCCAATTTTCCGGAACGATCGCCCTGGATATGATTTCGCTGTTCCCGCAAAAAACATTCAAAGGCCGTAGGAATGGTCTAAGGCCGGACCTTGCTCAGGCGATTGCCGACATACATCCTCGATTTATGCGCTTCCCCGGTGGATGTCTCGCCCATGGTGGTGGCCTGGATAATATGTATCGCTGGAAAAATACTATTGGCCCCTTGGAGGCACGAAAACCGCAACCAAACCTCGCAGACTATCATCAGACTGCCGGACTGGGTTATTTGGAATACTTTCAGTTCTGCGAAGATATCGGTGCCGAACCCTTGCCGGTGGTACCGGCAGGTGTGCCTTGTCAGAATTCTCCGGGAGGGCAGCAGGGAGGCATTCCGATGAATAAAATGGATGATTACGTGCAGGAAGTACTGGACCTTATTGAGTGGGCAAATGGCGGGTTAAACACAAAATGGGGCAAGATACGTGCGGAATTGGGTCATCCTAAACCATTCAATCTTAAATATTTAGGTGTGGGTAACGAAGATCAGATCTCAGATGTATTTGAAGAGCGCTTCACCATGATTTACAAAGCAGTGAAAGCGAAATACCCGGAGATTACTGTGATCGGGACATCGGGCCCTAATTCTGAAGGTACCGACTATGAAGAAGGCTGGAATGTGGCGAATAAATTAGGCATCCCTATGGTGGATGAGCACAACTATCAAGCAGTGGGTTGGTTTCTTCACAACCAAGATTACTACGACCGTTATGATCGAAATAAATCTAAAATCTATCTTGGGGAATATGCTGCACGTGCTGCACAGGGACCTAACCTAGAATCGGCATTGGCAGAGGCGCTTCACCTAACCAATCTCGAACGAAACGGGGATGTCGTGAGTATGGCTTCCTATGCCCCTTTGCTGGCCAAGGAAGGGCACACGACATGGAACCCAGACCTGATTTATTTTAATAACACCGAGGTAAAACCTACAGTAGGTTATTATGTGCAGAAATTGTATGGTCAGAACTCTGGAGATCAATACCTGCCTGCTTCAATAAGCCTGTCTAACAATCAGGATGCTGTTAAAAAGCGAGTTGCTATATCCGTGGTACGCGATTCGAAATCAAAAGACCTGATCATAAAAATGGTAAATTTACTTCCGGTTGCTGTTAAGGCCTCAACCGATTTTAAGAATATTACTTTTCAGGGAACAAAAATTATGAAAACGGTGCTTCAGGGTCAGTTAACTGATAAAAATGTTAGGCCCCTAGTAGTTGAAGCTTTCCTTGCTGAAGTTCAATCAACAGAGTTGCCTCCGTATTCATTCACAATACTAAGAGTTAAAACGAAATAGGATTTCCAGCGAATAGATTTAAATAAAACAGTTTTAATTAACAATGAAGATAACGATGAAAATAGCTATTAAGCTTTTAGTTTTTACAGCACTTATTTCTCAGCAGGCATTGGCCCAGAAAAAAGTAAAAGAAAAAGATATGAGTGCTTACCTGATGGTTTATTTTAAGGATGAAACACATGGGCTTTATATGGCGCTAAGTAAAGATGGCTATTCTTTTACAGATATAAATAATGGAAGACCGATCATGTCGGGAGATACCATTGCCCTTCAAAAAGGAATTCGCGACCCGTATATTATGCGTGGCCCTGATGGCGCATTCTATCTCGCTATGACTGATCTTCACCTCTTTGCTGAAAAAGCAGGCTTTCGTAATACCCAATGGGAGAGAGATAAAAGTTATGGTTGGGGAAATAACCGCTCCATGGTGCTGATGAAATCCTGGGATTTGATGAATTGGAGCCATAGCATAGTAAGAGTAGATCAGGCTTTTCCCGGCTTAGACAGCATTGGTTGTGCCTGGGCTCCTGAAACCATTTACGATAAGGACAAGAAAAAGATGATGATTTATTTTACCATGCGTTTTAAGAATGGTAAGAACAAAATCTATTATTCTTATACAGACAATCATTTTACCAAGCTGGAAACAGCTCCGAAATTATTGTTTCAATATCCGAAAGACATATCCTATATCGATGCGGATATTACCAGGGTAGGGAAGAAATATCATCTGTTCTATGTGCCTCATGACGGCACTCCGGGCATTAAGCAAGTGGTATCCAAATCCTTAACCAGCGGGTATGTTTACGATCCAAAATATTATGACCCGGAACCTAAAGCTTGCGAAGCTCCCACGGTATTTAAACGGATTGGTGAAAAGAAATGGGTCCTGATTTATGATATCTATGGCATAAGCCCTCACAATTTTGGCTTCAGCGAAACCAGCGATTTTGTAAACTTTAAAGATATCGGCCATTTCAACGAAGGCGTGATGAAATCTACCAACTTTTCCTCGCCCAAACACGGTGCAGTTGTTCACCTCACAAAAAAGGAAGCAGATGCTTTGGCGAAGAAATGGAATTTTAATGCATGGTTTTAATATATTTAAAGCAATTCGACTTGGCCGCCAGCGCCAGGTCGAATTGTAATAACGAGCATCTGCGATCTCTTTTATAGCTGAGTTCTGTGCTTTATTTTTACTCTGGGATACTTTGGGTGCAATGGGGAAGAGTTTGTAAATTTGAATCTATCAGTCTGATACATATGAAAGATAAAAAACCAAAGGCGCAGGAAGAAATAAATACCCCCATTTTAGCTTTGCGAAAAATCAAAGTCACTGAAGAGCAAATTTTGGCAAATTGGAAAGCTATTGAAGAGGAAATTAATCGACTTGAGGCGGAAAATACTAAGAAAGAATATTGAAACTAATTAAGTATTAGTGCCAATAACAACATCTCCTTTTTTTGTTGCGCCCATGAAGCCTGAGCATTGGTATTGCGGGCCAACACCAGTTTAATTTTCTTTCAGCGCCCATCCCATTATATTATTGTTTACAGAAGGTTCACTTTCTGGTATTATCTCCCCCTCGATTGGATATTTTGCGTCTATTGAAATACCCCTATTTGCTCTAGTTTAGCATCACTCAAAAGCTGATTAATGACAGCAGTATAAGTCAGCATTCAAATGATGAAAAAGCGTTCGGGCGGATATTCATGTTGAAAGAGTAAACCAATATGAACGGAAAGTTAGAGACCAAAATTTTATAAAACCACCAATTCAGAATTCAATATGATAAAAGATTCAGAGGAGTTATCCGAACTGTGGAGTGAGGTTTGTATGGGAAATCAGCGCTCGTATGCCTTAATCCATCAAAAGCTTTATCGTTCGCTTTATATATATGGAATGAGAATATTAAACGAAGGAGAGCTTGTCAACGACCTTCTGCAGGATCTGTTTATCAAATTGTGGTTAAGAAAAGAATCAACCGGCCCAATAAACAATGTTCGAGGATATTTCTTTGCGGTTATGCGATCAGTTTGTTTTGATTATATCAAATATAGAGATGCCGTTGAAGCAAAAAAGGCAAGCATTGAATTTTTGGAGTTTCAAGTTTCGATTGAAGATGAAATTACTCAAAAGGAGGCGATCCTTAAACAAAGAAGGGTTATTGAGTGCGCCTTGAGTAAACTGCCAGCACGGCAAAGGGAAATAATGCGGCTACGTTTTTTTGAAAGTCTGGATTGTACCGAGATAGGGTTAGTGACCGGAATCAAATATCAGTCTGTTGTAAATCATATGTACAGGGCGGTTCAAACATTGAGGGAGCTGTATGGCTCTGAAGATCAGCTACGTGTTGCTTAATTTGTTGCAAGATATCCCTCAACACATGGCGTTTTTGAGTCGAAATAAATAGTTTTTAGATAAAATATCAAATAAGTATAAAGAATCCCCCCTATAAATTGGTTATAAGTGTACGCTAGTACCGGCAAAATAACAAGAGGCACCATCAATGGGCCTCTTTTGCTTTTTCATTGAACGATCAGGTGAAAATACATTGCTTATTTAGGCCTTTTTTTCTAACTTGTTATATGTTCTGTAATGAGTTATCCAATTTCTTAGTATGATTGTGCTGGATGTTTTATATTAAAAGGGATTATTGTCGATTTAGCAGTTTTCAATCTTTTTTTGCGTATTAGAGGGAATTATAATGTCGTTTCGGTTTCTTGTTTATTTTACATTTCTCTTCATTGCGTTTATAAGCCCGTCATTCGCCCAAAGGCTTTATTATTTAGGGTTAGAACAGGGCTTGTCTAACAACTCGGTAACCAGTATTTACAAAGACAAATACGGCTTTATGTGGTTTGGCACACTAGACGGCTTAAATCGCTTTGACGGATATAATTTTACGAATTATAGGAAGAGAGTTCGTGATCCGTATAGTTTGAAGGATAACATAGTATATGGCATAACCGGAACTTCCGATGGCAAATTATATGTCGGAACATCGAAGGGGCTTAGTGTTCTGGATTACAAAAGCCTGAAATTTTTCAATGTCAACTTCAAATCCGCAAATCCCGCAGATAGCTCTGTTTTGCCTTTTAATTTTGAGGTGCAGTGTGTAAAAGCAAGGAAGGACAATGAGGTATTTGTGGGCTCAGATGGTTCAGGTTTATTGGTTTTGAAGCAGTCTTCAACTGTACTGCTTCAAATTCCTTTGTACGATAAGGCTATACCAACGACAGATTATAGCGTTGAATCGCTTGGATTTGATAAGGATGGTCATGTTTGGCTTTTATGCCGAGGCTTTGGCTTATGTGCTTATAACCCAAAACTGAACAGGGTTGATATTGTAAATGCAACGGTAAAAAACGGCAAAAGCATGACGTTCAACACAAACGGGGATTTGTGGATAGGAACCGATGCAGGGCGACTATTAATATTACGCAGAGGTGCTGATAAAATAGTGGCTTTTGATATTCCTGGCGAAAAATTGGGACTAAACCGTATAATGGACGTTTGTTTCGAGAATCAGCGTGTATTATGGGTATCTACAGATGGAAATGGACTATTTTCAATTGACATCGTTGCGAAAGCTGTACTAAAGACTTTTGTGCAATCTGAAAATTCCTTACTGAGCAATGCTATTAATCCTATTTATATTGACAGCCAATCGCGAAAGTGGATAGGTACAATAAGAGGAGGTGTCAATATTATTGATCCTAAAAAGGATATCTTTAAAACATTCAAAAATGAACCTTTCAATACTAATAGCCTAGCTCATAACACCGTTTTTTCATTCTGCGAAGATGGCAGTGATATCTGGATCGGGACGGATGGCAAGGGAATTAGTGTGTGGAATAGAAAAACCAATAAGTTTAGAACGCACCTGTTCAAAGTTGATAAGAACCACCTGGGTGCAAATCAAATTCCATCAATTGTAAAAGACGGTAAAGGAAATATATGGATTGGGTCTTACGGTGCAGGAGTAAGCAGATTCAACAAAGCAAGTCAATCGTTTGAAGATATTCCTTTTCAGCAAAAGAAAAGGGAAAGCATATATGCTTTTCGTTTATTTATAGATAGGGAAAAGAATATCTGGGTAAGTTGCCTCAGAGGCTCGGTTGTGCATACTGCAAAAAAGGGATTATATAAATATGACACTAAAAGTAATCAGTTTAAAGGTGTTCCCTTTCCGGTTTATAAAGATGTATTTTCTATCGCGGAGGACCATTCTGGTAACTTGTGGCTGGGAACGGCAAACAGCATTTTAAAATTAAATAAGAAATCAGGATTTGTTATTCAATATCATCTGGGCAGCAGTGTAAGAGCTATTAAAGTTGACAAAGTTGGCAATGTATGGATTGGCGCTTATGGAAGCGGCCTATGGCGATTTACGCCCTGGAATAACAAATTTCTTCTTTACACAGAGGAAAATGGCCTGCCCAACGATGGCATAGTAAATATAGAAGAAGATAACCAGGGATACATCTGGCTGGCAACGAACAAGGGCTTATCCAGGTTTAATCCCAAGCAGGTTCGATTCGAGAACTTTTATGCCGCTGACGGCCTTCAATCCAATCAGTTCTACTATAATGCTTCAGCTAAATTGAGTACTGGCGAATTGTTATTTGGAGGCATAAAAGGCTTTAATATGTTCAGCCCGTCCACCATTAAAGCTGATAAAGATTTTCCACCTCTAATTATCACTGGTGTGAATGTTTTAAATGCACCCATAACAACAGAGAGTAAGTACATCGAAAAAGCTACCGATGTGTACGATATTAAACATATTTCTTTGCCTTTTGAAAAATCAATGTTCTCTCTGGACTTTGCCGCCCTGGAGTATACCTTTCCGGAAAAAATACAGTATGCATATATTTTAAGAGGAAAGGACCGGGTTTGGAATTATACAAAAAATGGGATCCGGTCTATCAGTTACACCAGTCTAACCGAGGGTAATTATACACTTGAAATTAAATCAACCAATGCATCAGGAGTTTGGAATCCGCAAATCCGTACGTTAACGATTACTATTCTTCCTCCATGGTATCGATCCTGGTGGATGTACTGTCTCTATATTGCGCTTGCCGGAGGGGGGATATACGCATATATTCAGTATCAAAGGCAAAAAGACTTTTTGAAATATAAAGTTAAGCTTACCTCTCTTAAGGCGGCTCAGGAAGCTGAGTTAAATGAAAAAAGAATATCATTCTTTACCAACGTTGCTCATGAACTGAGAACGCCCTTAACTCTGATTGTTAATCCAATAAAAGACTTGCTTAATAGCGATGGCGCCAATGTTCATTCTGTAGATATAGGTGCAGTTTATAGAAATACCAGGCGGTTGTTGAGTTTGGTAGATCAGTTATTGTTGTTCAAGAGTACTGAGAGCGAGGTATCGGAGCTAAAGCCTGAACTATTAAATTTAAGTGAGTTATGCAATGACGTGTTTTTATGCTTTATTAACCAGATTAAAACGAAAGATATTAACTACCATTTTAATGACCAGACAGAAAATCTGCATGTTTTTGCTGATAGAGAGAAAATTGAAATTGTTCTGTTTAATCTTTTGTCCAATGCTATTAAATATTGTGACGAAAAAGGCTCAGTTTCTCTTGTTTTAATTGATGATGGTGATACCAGTGCTGTACTGGTAAAAAATACCGGTCCCGTTATTCCGTCTCATATCGGAAATCAACTGTTTAATAAGTTTTTCAGGCTCAACCAAAATAGAGGATTATCAAGGAAAAGCGGTTTTGGTGTCGGTTTATTTGTCTCCAAAAAAATTGCGGAAATGCAAAATGGAAGTTTAACCTACACAAGTGATGAAAAGAATGGAACAGTGTTTACCTATAATTTTCCGAAAAATATAGAGAACATTCCTTCTGAAGTTCAGAACAAAAACGAAGCTCTCGATTCTCATCTGTTAAGCGAGCTGTATTTGGATATTCCAGAGGCTGGGGCTAAAGATGGAGAAACTATCTCAAGAAGGATGAGTCAGGTTTTCAGCGACGTTGTTGAACGTAAGCCAAATGTTCTTGTAGTAGATGATGATAGTGAAATAAGAAGTTTTCTTGAACGAATTCTCGTGGACAGCTACAATGTTTTTAAAGCTGAGAATGCTGAAGATGCATTGGAAATTGTGAAAAAGGAAGAATTAGATATTATCGTCTCCGATATCATTATGCCGGGGATAAGCGGTGTCGAATTTTGTTCAGGGATTAAAGATTCAATAGAGTTTAGCCACATTCCTGTAATCCTTCTTACGGGAACGTCATCGCCGGAGGTTAAGCTCAAAGGAATTGAATGTGGTGCCGACGATTATATAACAAAGCCCTTCGAAAGGCAATTACTTTTAGCTCGGATTAAAAATATATTGAAGGGGCGGGATTCATTGAAAAAATATTTCTTTAACGAAGTTACCCTTCAAAGCAATAACGAAAAAGTTTCTGAAGAATATAGTGCGTTCCTGAAGAAAGGAATTGAAATCGTCGAACGGCATCTTAAGGATCATGATTTCAACGTCGGAGTATTTAATGAGGAAATGGGGATGAGCCGGTCGAATATATTGAGAAGGGTTAAATCGATTTCAGGCCTCACTATTAGTGAGTTTATCCGTTATATCCGCCTTAAAAAAGCAGCAGAACTGATGATTCAAACAGATATTCAAATTAAGGAAGTTGCATACGAAGTTGGTATTAATGATATCCGTTATTTCCGGCAACAGTTTAATAAGGTTTTCGGAATAAATCCATCAGATTACATTAAAAAATATCGGCGTACGTTCTGGAAAGCACCGGGAAGTTGATTATCGATTAAAGGAGGAGCAAAATGCCTTGACGGTAGCTTTACTCTTCTTCCTGACTTTAAACCTGCATATGAGCTTGTTCAGTGCCCTTTAAGATACGGCTCAAATACGCAAAGAAGAGTAATAGTTAATAAACCTGCTGATTATCAGGTTTACTTAAAATTATCTGTTCCCTATACCTAGCGGAGAAATTAAGTTGAACTCGAACTTGATTCTGAAGCCGCAATGGTAATACGATTCATTTTCTATTCGTAAAGAACCAAAAGGTTATGCGGATAATGTTCGTTTTTGAATACGCTGTCGCTGTAATGGAGACAGTGTTTTTTTCTAGACTTTCTGTTTTCAAGAAAAATTTTTCAAATAATGAGTATCAATCAGTCGATTATCTGTCTTCCTTTAAATTCCTGCTAACTTTTTAAACCAATTCAAATTCTTAAATATGATAAAATGTGTACTCCAACCGTCATCACGAATCATGCAAAGAAAACCAGTGTTTCTTTTACTAGTTAGTATCTGCTTGATTCTTTCAGGTTTTTCGGGTGCTAAGGCTCAAACCTTTGTACATCCGGGAATTCCCTTTACCCGGGCCGACCTGAATCAGTTGAAAGCCAACATTACCAAAGAGCCATGGCTTTCGGCTTACAATACATTTAAAAATGATTACCACTCTCAGCTCTCATACGGGATGCAGGGGCCTTTTGCAACCGTTACCCGAGCTCCTAACCTAAATAATGGGCAGTGGAAAAGCGACATGCTGGCATTTATGTGGTGGTTTACCGGCGACTCTACGTATGCCCGCAAAGCTACTAATATGCTGGATGCCTGGGCAGTAACCAATACCACCTGGGGCGGAAACGAATCTATGCTGGATATTGGAGACTTTGCGCAGTATTGGGGTACAGGCGCTGAAATTCTTCGCTATACTTTTCCCGGCTGGACCGAAGCCAACACGCAACATGTAGAAAAGTATTTTTCTGAGGTGCTATTTCCGACGTCTTGGGTGCCTTATCCATTACGCGACCAGAACAAAGGGGCTCTTCAGCTAAAAATTGCCCTTGCCGCATCAGTTTTTTGTAATGATGCAACAAGGTTTAACCAGGCGATTGAAGTGTACAGGATGGATGCCGGGGGAGGTATGCGCAACTCACTTCCTAACGGAGAAGTAGGAGATACCGGCCGCGACGATCACTGGCGCGTGCAGGCAGCAGCCCTGGCCTGGGGCGCTGAAGTTGCTTACAAACAGCGGGTAGACATGTTTGCCGAGCTGGACAAACGTGTATTAGCTATCGGCGAATTATATCATAAATATGCTTTTGATGGCGATACAATGACGTATATCCCCTTTGGTGGTTACGCAAGTTATTGGACCAACTGGGGAATTGCCCCAGGAGCTAGGGCTGGGGATATGACCAATATTATTTACAGCGCTTATGCTGTACGTAAGGGAATACCTACTCCTAATACCGATAGGATGCGAGCTGCTTTAGGTGGCGCCGGCGGCGATTTCTTATTCTTGAAATCCTCCGATACTTCTACCGCCGTTAGTTTACCCCCTGTATATTACCCTGCTGATCATGTGCAGGTGGTGAGCAACCTCACGAATATAGATATCGGTAACACAGGTTTAGCAGGCAGTGCTTCCTACAGTAACGGAATCTGGACGCTTAAAGCTGCCGGAACCTCCACCAGTAATGCCTTCAGCTTCAACTTTAAAAAAGTTAGCGGCGATGCAGGTTTGGTAGTAAAAGTAGACAATATGTCGCTTACTACCGGGGGCTGTGGCGTAATGTTACGCGAGTCACTGGATCCTGGATCACGTTTTTGGGATCTTTTTCTCGGAGCAAATGGAGGTGCCGGAAGACACTGGCAACCCAAAGCTCCCTGGTGGTTAAAAATTGAGCGTGTAAGCACCCGCATATTTGTGTACCATTCTCAGGATGGTGTTAACTGGACTAATGATGGTTGTTCCTATTCTGCAACAGGTTTCCCAACGGATTTGTATGCGGGATTTTATACAATTTCAAATAATACATCGGCATTAAATACTGCCACGTTCAGTAATGTGGCTTATAGCCAAACCGCACCCACTGGATCTCCGGAGATCAGCAGTGCCACCAGTGTCACAGCTACCATTGCTGCGCCTTTCAGTTATAGCATCAATGCAAGTGCTAGCCCCACTATTTACAACGCAAGCGGTTTGCCTGCTGGACTTAGTATTAATTCGTCTACCGGGGGTATTTCCGGTATACCAACCGAGTTGGGACAAAGCGAAATTTCAATAGCTGCTACCAATGCCAGTGGCACCGGTACAGCAACACTAATACTTAAAGTGATTAATAACCAGGCGCCTGAAGCTCCAACATCGGCTTTCGCCACTGTGGTTAATACTACACAGATCAAACTTAGCTGGACAGCTTCAGCGAACGCTACCAGTTATTCGGTAAAACGTTCGCTAACAGCCGGTGGAGACTATACAACTATCCAGACAGGTATTACGGGGACCAATTTTACGGATGTAGCTCCAGTACCCGAGGTAAATAACTATTATGTAATTACGGCCCTTACAGGCGACAAGGAAAGCGGTGTTTCCAATGAAGTTTTTTCTTCCGTTCCACCAGCAATTCCGGGGCGTCCTGTAGTGACTAATCAAACCGACCGTATTAACCTTGCATGGGATATTGCTACCGGCGCAACTAATTATAATGTAAAGCGAGGTACCGTAAGTGGTGGCCCGTATACAACGATCGCAACTGTTGGTACTAATAGCTTTACAGACACAGATGTCATTACTGGTAATCCATATTATTACGTGGTTTCTTCTGTAGGAACTACGCAGGAAAGTGCTAATTCACCAGAAGCCTTTGGTATTCCGGGAGCAAACTCATCTGTATGGAGTCCAACACCTCTGACCGATTCACTGAACCTGGCAGCTAACTGGACTGAAAATATCATACCGGTAAACCCTGCAATATTAACGTTCAATTCGACCACGGATTCGTTATTAACTAATGATATAACAGGTCTGGTAGCATCAAGGATTCAATTTGGAGCAGATGCCAATGCATATACCATTGCAGGTAATTCAATAAATCTTAAGTACGATCTTGTTAATAACTCATCAAGAACTCAAACTTTCAGCACTCCAGTGCTATTAACCGACCAATTGAATGTGAATTCCACAGCCAACACGGTTTTAGAGGGAACAATAAGTGGTACTGGTTCTTTAATGAAATCAGGTTCGGGGTTTTTATTTATTAAAGGGAATAATACCTATTCAGGAAACACAACTCTTGTACGTGGCACGATTTCAGCGGCTGGCATCGGGACTGGAACTCCGGGTAATCCAACTGCCGGCCCTTTAGGTATAGGTAAGATCTATATGAATGGAGGCGCTCTGCATGCTACGGCTGGCAGCAACCTTAATTTGTATAACGATATAGAAGTGCTGCCCGGAAACAGAAGTTATATGTACGAAGATGTTAATTCTATAACACTTCGTGGAAGATTGTTGGGTAGCGGAACCTTAGAGCATGACGGAAATGATTATGCCGGTATTAATCTCATGGGAGACAATAGCGAATTTTCAGGCACCTTTATCTCAAAACTGAGAAGCGGCAAACAAAGGGTGCGCTTTTCGACCCCTAACGCCGGAAGTGCAAAGGCTAACTGGTTATTAGACGCCAATGGGATTGATTGCCAGGGCATCGGCTTTGGAAGCGGAACCTTGCATTTTGGCGCGCTTAACGGACGTGGCTATATCCGTGCCGATGCAGGTGGTGCACCAGTTATCAGCATTGGTGCACTTAATACATATTCCAGCTATGGAGGAACCATTGACCCTAATGGCAGTAAAATAAGTGTTGAAAAAGTAGGGACTGGCGTTTTAGAAATGTGGGGTAATCAGCCCTACGGCGGAACTACTACTGTAAAAAAAGGGAAATTATTAGTAAATAATAGTGGAACCAATGGTGTTTTTAACAGCCCCATCATTATAGAGGAGGGAGCACTAGGCGGCTTCGGACTAACTCAGTCCTCAGCTACGATTGGAACAGGAAGCGGAGCCGGAGCAATATTGGAACCCGGATTTTTAAAGATCGGCACTTTAACTGTCGGAGCACTTACTTTAAAGGCTGATGCAACTTATACCGCAGAACTCAACCTGGGTACTGCAGTAGGCGATAAAGTTACAGCAACCAGCGTTAGTTTATTAAACAGTCCAAAGCTTGAGCTAATTCCGACAGCTGGTGAACTTCCATCAGGAACTTCATATACCATTGTTAATAATACCGGAACATCGCCTGTAAACGGAACATTTAAGGATTTACCCGAAATGTCTCTGCTCAGCACAGCAGGTTATAATCTCCGGATTACTTACAAGGGTGGTACAGGTAACGATGTACAGTTATTGGATGACCGTACCATACCCGTTGCCATTACCAGTGCATCGGCAGATACAGCCTTGCTTGGAAGGCCATTCTCTTACACTATTACAGGTATTAAATCGCCAAATAACTTTGCAGCTACCGGGCTTCCTGCAGGTTTAAGTGTAAATGCCACTACCGGCCTGATCTCAGGAACGCCAACGGAACAAGGACTCTTCCCTGTAACCTTAGTCGCTTCGAATGAAGCTGGCTCAGATACCACAGATTTGTCATTAACGGTCTTAAATACTGTTGTGGAAGGCCTTATCGTTGCATCAGGCGACGCTAAAAATATCATCGAATGGAACCCGGTTCTAGACTTTACTTATAATGTTAAACGCTCTGCAACTTCAGGAGGTACTTATACTACCATTGGGAATGTTTCAGGTACAAAGTTCACCGATACGAATGTTAGTAATGGAACTACCTATTATTATATGGTGGCTTCGGTGGATAGCATAGGCGAAAACCCGAATAGCGCCGAAGTGGTGGCAACACCCAATATCGGGCAAGTTGCTTACCTGAAATTTGATGAAACAGGCGGCACACGTGGAATTGACAGCTGGGGTGCAAACCATGGAACTTTAAAAGCCACCGCAAGTCGTAGTGTGGGTAGAAACGGACAAGCGCTAAAACTCGACGGAACTTCAACTTCTTACGCCACCCTGCCAACCGGTATAGTGAAGTCTTTAAATGACTATACCATATCTTCATGGGTGAGAATGGACGCTTTAGCCAATTGGATGCGTGTATTCGACTTTGGAACCGGAACGTCCAAATACATGTTTTTATCCGTACAGACAGGATCTGCGGGCCAGGTACGTTTCGCCATTAAAAACGGGGGGTCAGAGCAGGGAATGACGTATAATTACGCCGTACCTCTTAATACCTGGACTCACTTTGCGGTTACCCAGTTGGGTAATACCTGCAGTATGTACATTAATGGGACTTTAGTATCTACGAATACAGGTGTTACCATTAAGCCATCTATCATTGACAGTACCACTCAAAACTATCTGGGTAAATCTCAATGGCCTGACCCAATGTTTAAAGGCTCGATTGATGAGTTTAAAATTTACAGCAGGGCTTTAAGTGCATCAGAGATTGCCTCAAGTTATTCAAGCCAAACGATCACGATGAATTCGGTTGCCGCAAAATTAATGGGTGATGAGGATTTTGATCTTGGAGCAACTGCTTCTTCTGGTCTGCCGGTAACGTATACCAGCTCAGATACCACGGTTGCAAAAATTGTTGATGGCAAAGTTCGTGTTCTTTCTACCGGAACTTCGACCATTACAGCTTCACAGGCGGGAAACAACGCTTATTGGCCGGCACTGTCAAAAACGAACGTTTTATCGGTTGTACTCACCAATAATACCCAACCAACGACTTTAATCGGCAGTCCATTTACTTATACTATTACCAACAAGCCGCTAAATAATTTTACAGCAACAGGTTTACCTGCCGGCTTAAGCCTAGATGCCTCTACAGGAGTAATTTCTGGTACGTCTACCGAATCCGGTGTTTTTTCTGTAACCTTAGGTGCCAGCAATGGCAGCAGTACCGGAACACAAAACATCACCTTAACTGTACAGGATACCATAGTAAGCAATGTTCTGGTTGCCGCGGGTGACGGCAAGAATATTCTGGAATGGGATCCAATTCAGAACCTCACTTACAATGTTAAACGTTCAACAACATCAGGCGGACCTTATACTACAATCGGAAATGTGAGCACAACCAAGTTCACTGATGCCAATATTAATAATGGAACTACTTATTATTATGTAGTAGCTTCGGTAGATAGCGCAGGGGAAAAGACTTCAAGCACAGAGGTGGTAGCAAGTCCAAATATCGGGCAATTAAGCTATTTCAAATTTGACGAAGCAAACGGAACCCGGGGCATTGATAGTTGGGGAGCTAATCACGGCATATTAGCAGCCACAGCAACCCGTGCTGCAGGAAAATACGGAACATCACTTAAACTGGATGGTACAGCCAACGCCTACGCTACATTGCCAACCGGTATTGTTAGTTCCTTATCTGATTTTACCATTTCAACATGGGTAAGAATGGATGTTAAAACTAACTGGATGCGTGTATTTGACTTTGGTACCGGAACCAGTAAGTATATGTTTTTATCGATCCAAGCCGGAACTGCTAACGTCATGCGTTATGCTATTAAAAATGGAGGATCAGAGCAGCAGGTAAATTATAACTACACATTACCACTTAACACCTGGACTCATTTTGCAATTACCCAATCGGGCAATACATGTAGCATGTATATTAACGGAGCTTTAGTTTCTACGAATACTGCCGTGACGATTAAGCCATCTACTATTGGTAGTACTAACCAGAATTACCTGGGCAAATCTCAGTTTAATGACCCATTGTTAAAAGGCTCAATTGACGAATTCAAAATCTACAGTAGAGCTTTAAGCGCTACGGAGATTGCAGAAAATATGAAGTTAAGTCAGACAATTGCCTTAGCATCGGTTTTACAAAAAGAAATAGGCGAAGCTGACTTTTCTCCTGCTACGGCAACTTCGGGGCTTCCGGTAACTTATACCAGTTCAGACACAAGTGTTGCGGGCATAGTAGATGGAAAAGTGCATATTCTTGCTGCGGGTGTTACAACAATCACCGCGTCACAGGCTGGAAACACCGAATACAATGCTGCAACTTCGGTATCGCAAGTATTGACAGTGGTTAAGAAGGAACAGTCCATCAGCTTTGCCGCAATAGCAGAGAAAACTACAAGAGATGCTGATTTCGATCCTGCTGCTGTTGCCTCCTCGGGACTACCGGTAACTTATACCAGTTCAAATCAGAACGTTGCTACGGTAGTTAATGGCAAAGTTCATCTTGTTAGTGGCGGAACGACCGTAATTACAGCCACACAACAAGGAAATGAGAGCTATAAGGCTGCACTTGCTGTTAGTCAGGAATTAAATGTATTTGTTCCACCGGCGGTATTTGCTAAAAACATAGAGGTAGAATTAAATGCAAGCGGACTTGCTTCCATTACGGCGGCACAGGTAGATAGTGGGTCTATCAGCTATTCGGGAGCTTTAAATTTAACATTAGATCAAACTACATTTGGTTGCTCTAACGTTGGGACCCCGGTTACCGTAACGCTTACAGGTACTGATGCTAAGGGCTACTCAAACACTGCAACAGCACAGGTAACTGTTACAGATCATCTAAATCCGGTTCTTAGTGCTCCATCGGCTCAGTTTTTCTGTTTTGCAGGAAGCACCTATACAATTCCGGCTCTAGTTGCATCTGACAATTGCGGCGTGGCTTCAATTACTTATACGGTGAGCGGTGCTACGCAAAGAAGTGGATCAGGTGCAGATGCAAGCGGTGTCTTTAATGTGGGAACATCAACTGTTAAGTTTGTCGTTATCGATCTTCATGGTAATACAAGCAATGCAGAAACCGGTGTTACTGTGAACTCCCCGTTGAGTTCATCGATACCAGATGTATATGCCTTGAGTTCCTATACAGATGAGAAAAACACGATCTATTTAGGTTACGGGCCTTCTTCACTTAACGTGAATGCTTTGGTAAGTGGCGGCACGGCTCCATACAGTTATGCCTGGAGTACCGGAGCAACAACAGCATCGATAAGTGTAACCGCAGCGGGAACCTACACGGTAACTATAACAGATGCTAAGGGTTGTCAAACAAACTCCTCTATCGTTATAAATATGTTGGATGTTCGTTGTGGAAATAATAGCGATAAGGTGACGGTATGTCACAATGGCCAAACCATTTGTGTTGCTTCATCTGCGGTACAGTCACATTTAGATCATGGCGACAAACTTGGTTCTTGCAACTCTGCCACTGTTTCATCAATAACCGCAAGTTCTGAGTTAGAAAAACCAGCCTCCTTCAAAGTTGTGCTTTATCCAAATCCAGTATCCGATATTTTGAATATCAAGGTAAGTGAGTTAGGTGCAGGCGCAACGGTAAGAGTGTTCAATTTAGGTGGAGTGGAAGTGATTTCGCAACCCTTAACGCTAGCAACTCAAACTGTTTCCGTGTCTGGGCTGCAGCCAGGTACTTATGTGGTACAGATTATAAACGGAAATCAGATAACCAGGGAAAAGATTATTAAAGAGTAATTTGATAATCAGATCTTATATTTCCAACACAAAAAGGCCGAAAGGCCTTTTTGTGTTGATATAGCGTCGTAAATTTTAAGGCAATTTCCCGATTGCACACTGCTTCTGCGGCGGTAGCCAAAAATTTATGTTTTGCTTGGGAATGAAATCGTCGTTTTTAAGAATAAATTCTATCTCTCTCTCCATTTCTTGATTGCATAAACTATGATGACTCCCATTATGCTATGTGAAGGTTTCGAATTAGCAGGATACTTACCGAAAAAATGCTAATAAAAAGTTCCTATTGTTGTGGAAATAGCAGAAAATTTTTCTTGTTTACTAAACCGATTAATTAAAATTATTAAATCGGTTTAGCAAAATGAATTTCCTAAGGAAAAAAAATGAAATTTAGTGAGTATGCGCATACTATGCCGGTGTCATAATAGTATAAAAAGGTCATACTGCCCAGGGCAGCTAATAGAAAACCAATTAAATAATCAAAAAGCATGAACAATTATTTAGACGCAAAACTTAAACTGCTTTTACTATTGTTTCTTGGATTAAGTGTTTCGTTTCAATCGTATTCACAACAAGGTACTGTAAAAGGAAAGGTTGTAGATGCTACAACTAACGAAGCTGTTATCGGAGCAACAGTTAAAGTGAAAAATGGCAAGCAGGGGACAACAACGGATGTTAATGGAGAATTTTCTCTGGCAGTTCCAACCGGATCAGAAATATTAACTGTTTCTTTTCTTGGTTACAAAAGCTTGGAGGTACAGGTAAACACCAGTTCGGTGATGAATATCAGGCTATCACCGAGCGACATGCAATTAAATGAAGTTGTTGTTGTGGGTTATGGTACACAAAAGAAAGCAACTGTCACCGGTGCGGTCGAAACTGTTGATAGTAAGGTTTTCGAAGACAGAGCTATTACTAACGTTGGCCTTGCCCTTCAAGGGCAGACACCTGGATTGGTGGTTACTCGTTCTTCTCCTCGTCCGGGTAATGAAGGTATATCTTTCAGGATTCGTGGTAATTCTTCAGTTAATGGAAGTGAGCCACTGATTATCGTGGATGGAGTACCGATTGTGAACTATTATTCTTTTCAGAATATGAACGCTGACGATATCGAAAATATCTCTGTTTTGAAAGACGGAGCGGCGGCTATCTACGGATCCAGGGCCTCTAACGGTGTCATTTTAGTGACAACTAAAAGAGGAAAAGGTAAAGTTAGAGTAGATTACAGCGGCAATTTCCGCTTTAATACCAATGGCATTACCAGTTATTCGCCTACGATGCAGGAGTACGCTACGATGTGGCTGGAAGCAAACAAAGAGGAAACCACACCAAATTATTGGGTATGGGGTAGTAAGGATAATCTGGAGAAGATGCAGCAGGGTGTTGAAGGCGCTTATCCCTTGTTTGGTACGGATTTTTACATTTTTAATTCCAATCGATTGGCGGAGATGTTCGCTACCAGATACTCCTATCAACATAATCTAAGTATTTCAAACAGTACTGATAAATCAGGATATAGAATGTCCTTTGGTTATGCAAATAACAAAGGGAATTTAGCTACAGCCTACGATGGGCAAAAGCAATACAATGCCCGTTTCAATTTTGATTACAAGCTTACAGACAAATTGAAAGTAGAGTCAGGAGTTAGTATAATCAATGCAAATACCAGCGAACCATCTGTCGGTTTAGATAATACGCTTTATGCCTATGATATGCCGTTCTATCCAGCTAAGAACCCTTTTGGACAGTGGTTTGCCACCTTTAATGGAATAGATGGAGGAGCTATCAGAAATGCTGCGGCAATGACCTCTGACGGTGGCCGGAATAATAAAAATTCTCTGACTGGCAGGGTTGATATGAAAGCTACTTATCAGATATTGAAAGATTTATCCGTAGAGGGCCTGGCATCCTTACAGAATGAAAGGTTCAACCGGGAGAGATATGTGGTGCCGGTGCAATTATACAACTGGTACGGTGTGAAAGGAGGCATTGGATTGAATACAGGTGGCACAAATAACACGTATTCCACCGAAGCCTATCAGCAGCTTTATCAATACTATTCAGCCTTGTTACGTTACGAGAAATCCTTTAAACAGCATACTTTCTCAGCAGTAGCAGGCCTCAATGCCGAAAAAAACAATTCTCAGGAAGTTTCAGCTAGTCGGGTAGGCTTTGAAGATCTGGGGGTTTATGATATCAGTGTAGCGAGTGCTGCAATACCTGGTAATGGAGGTTCAAAATCATTAAATGGCAGGTATTCCTACCTTTCAAGATTTAATTACAATTACGCGGAGAAATATTTGTTTGAATTGGTGGGAAGGAGAGATGGTAACTCTCGTTTTGCTAGCGGATTTAAATTTAAAAACTTTGGATCAGCACAAGCTGGATGGGTATTCAGTAATGAAGGCTTTTTTAAGAATTTATCATCAGTTGTCAACTTCGGAAAGTTAAGAGCTACTTACGGTATTACTGGCAATGAAGCTTCAGGTCTGGGAGCTTTCGACTATCTTTCCACGATCAATATAGGTACCGTAGTTTTAGGCTCTACCGCTGCACCTCAATCGTCGAGCGGTTTAAACAACAATGGTCTAATAAGTTATACAAGGACCTGGGAAAAAGTTAAGCAAAAAAACCTAGGGATCGATCTCAATTTCGTAAACAGTCGCCTGACGACTAGCTTCGATATTTTTGAGAAAGATAATATCGGCATGTTGATTAATGTAAGCTATCCTTCTGTGTTGGGTGGATATGCACCTAAAACCAATAGCGGAAAATTCAATACTAAAGGTTGGGAAGCTGTTGTAGGGTGGAAAGATAGTAAACGTGACTTCGCATATAATGTAGCTTTTAACATTGGCGACACAAGAACTCTGGTTTCCGGTGTAGAAGGAGCCGACAACTATGGGGCCGGAAGGAATGGTATCGTTAACGGTTATCCTTGGCAATCCTGGTTCGTCTACAAAACCGACGGATATTTTAAAGACCAGGCAGATGTGGATGCTTATTATGCTGCCTATGGAACCAGTACCGATTTAGCTAATCTTCAACAGAATAATCAGTCTGTAGCATTGCGTCCGGGCGATACTAAAAAAGTCGATGTGGCTGGTACGGGTAATATTACAGGTCTGGGTAACGAAAAGAGTTCTCTTGTTTATGCAGGCGACGGAACGGCTCATTATGTGTTTGGTATTAATCTAGGCGGCTCGTGGAAAGGCTTTGATCTAAACACTTTCTTTCAAGGACATTTGGAGCAAAATATTATGCGGACTGGTTATATGGCCTATCCTTTTGGTGCCATATGGACAAATCAGAATCCTGCCTTTTTAGGTCAGACCTGGACAGAAACTAATACAAACGCTTTATTTCCTCGTTTGACAGTCAATAACAGAAGGGCCGGCTGGAATTATGCGAATAACGATTTTATGCTGCAGAACAACCGTTATATACGATTGAAGAGTCTGGTTCTTGGATATACTATACCAAAGCTATACTCGGACAAAATTCATATGTCTAAGCTGAGAGTTTATTTCTCTGGAAATGATTTGTGGGAGTCGACAACTATTAAAGACGGATTTGACCCTGAGATGGGCGAAGCATCCATAAACAGCGGTTATCCTTTTGCAAGGACCTTCTCATTTGGATTAAACGTTGGATTTTAAAAACCTGAAATGATTAAAGACATGAATAGAGCATTTAAATATATAATGATGAGCGGGATTTGCCTTAGTGTAGCCGCTTGTCAGAAAGACTTCATCGATCTTGAGCCAAACGCGCAGTTTACAGATGCGGTATACTTTAGTAAATCCGCTGACTTTAAGGCTTATAGTGCTAGTTTCTACAACCAGCTTCAGGGATGGAGTTTTGGAAATATGGACAATGGATCCGACTTATCCGCTAATGGTAATGGGAGCGGTACTGACATTGGCACCGGAACCATAGCGGTTGGAAGCACCAACTGGGATTATTCCGGTATACGCAGTTGTAATATTTTACTTTCTAAAGCCGCTGCGTACTCCGGCGGAGATATAGATCAATACGTTGGCGAGGCCTATTTCTTTAGAGCTTATAAATATTTTGATTTGTTAAAGACCTTTGGAGGAGTACCTATTGTGACTTCCGTTCTGGATGTTAATTCACCTGAGCTATTTGCACAGAGAAGTAGCAGATACGAGGTTGTTAACTTAATTCTAAGCGATTTAGATAATGCGATAGCAAAGTTGCCTGTCGAGCAGAACATAACTGCATCAGATAAGGGAAGAGTGAGTAAGTGGGCTGCTAAAGCGTTTAAAGCGCAGGTAGAATTGTACGAGGCTACCTGGGAAAAGTATGTTGGTAAAGAAACTGACGGCGACGGTGTTAGTGTTGGAGCCGGAAGTGCCGGATACGACGCTTCTAATGTAAATAAATATCTTGCCGATGCAGTAGCTCAATGTAAGGATGTGATCGATAACGGAGGCTACGAAATATGGAACAAGAATTCGGATCCCAAAATGAAGAATGCCAGCTCCTGGTATTTGTTCAACCTGGAAGACGCAGGGTCAAACCCCGGCGGGTATGATAAAACCTCGAACAAGGAGTTTATTCTGTACAAAACTTATGATTTTACATATAAACAGTCGAACTTAAACATCAGCTGGACGTCATGGCAACTTTATCCTAGTCGTAAATATGTGGATCTGGCAGTTTGTACAGATGGCTTGCCTCCCGCAAAATCACCGCTTTTCCAAGGATACCACACATTTACTTCCGAGTTTCAGAATAGAGACCGTCGTTTATTGAACTACCTATATGGCGATGGCACTCCTCCGGCCTCTGTCACATTGGAGTTTGGTAGCCTGGGTGCTAGTGGTTATGGAAACAGTAAATATGCAGTTTATGGCTTTGGTACGCGGAGAACCGACAGGACAGAATCTGCTAACTGGCCTATCATCCGGCTTGCCGACGTATATCTTATGTATGCCGAGGCATTGGTTGAGTTGAATGGTGCTATTACCGACGCGCAGCTTGATATTTCTATCAACAAGTTAAGAGATCGCGGAGGGGTAGCTCACCTTACCAATGCTCTTGCTACAGCTAACGGACTGGATATGAAAGAGGAAATTAGAAGAGAAAGAGCTGTTGAACTATATCGCGAAGGTAAACGCTTTGATGATTTAAAAAGATGGGGAATTTTAGAAGCGTCATTAAATCCCTCCCGTTTAGGAAGAGTTGTTGGTGATCCGAGTTACAGTACACCTTTCAAAGATGCAACTGGAGCGCCTACAACTGCTTACAAAGCGGGCTCGTATTTATGGGGTGAAGAAGCGGCAGCAACCCCTGACGGCTCTTTGAATAGCGTAATTGTTTCAAGTTCTCTGAATCACTCTGTCGCAACTAAGCATTATCTATATCCGATCCCTACTAATCAAATTCAACTTAATAATAAGTTGCTTCAGAATCCGGGTTATTAAAAAAAAGAATTATCAGTATGTGTTATAGAACATTAAAAATTAAAAAATTAGAAAATGAGACAGATATTTAAAAAAATCGGGCTGTTTGCTATCCTGGCAACCCTTTGTTCTGCCTGTGAAAAAAGCGCCGAGTTCCGGGAGTTTATCTATCCTGTGCCTGCGGTAACAGGTATGACCCCAACAAGTGGTTATCCGAATATTTATGCCACAATTACCGGATCAAACTTTGGCACTGTAACAGGCGCTGTGAAAGTGTTTTTTGGCGGTATAAAGGCCGATTCGGTAATTTCGTGTGTTGATAACCAGATTGTGGTAAAAGTGCCCGAAGGAGCAGTTACCGGAAAAGTAACTTTAAAAGTATGGACACATACCCTGGATTCTATTGGTAGTTATACAGTTATTCCTGCACCGGTAATTTCTTCTATCGCTTCAAGTAATAAAATTGGCGCAAACCTTGCGTTACCTGGAATTGATACTGTAACCATTAAGGGTATTCGCTTCGGTACTGATGCGTCGAAACTTTCAATACGTTTCAAGGGCGCAGAAGCTACCATCCTCTCTTTGACGGACAATACCATTAAAATGATAGCACCAACTGATTTTAGTTCGGGATTCGTTACACTTAGTATGGGTGGCTTAACGCTAACGGCTACACCTGCTATTATAAATCCATCAGCGCCGGGTGATGTTACTCCTTACTTTTTAGGAAACTATGGTCCAGGCTTTGCCCGGGATAAGTATGATGGCAAAAGATGGGGAACTCTTGCAGCTCCATGGATTACAAACGCGGCTGGCTTAAATAAGGGAGCCTATGGTGGCTATGCTGCCGAAGCTTGGAATGGTGTTACCGGATTTATTAATTGGGAAACCTGGGGAAATACTCCAGTTACAAATGGAATGGTGTATCAGGTAACCACCCTTCCAGCGGGAACTTATACTTTTTCATTTAACGATTATTCGGAAATTCAAACGAACTCTTCTGTTTATGGCGTTGTTGCAGCAGGTGGATCAGGTTTACCAGTTCTTGCTAATCTTTCTTCTGCAATAGCATCGGTTGCTCTTACAAATAATACTGTTGTAGGCACGACTAAACCAAGCATTACCGAAACAAAGAGCGTACAGTTTACGCTTCCAACTACCCAAACTGTTTCTATCGGATTTTTAGGAAACATGGTGGGAAGCGGCAATCCAGGTAGCTATTTTATTGTGAAATGGATAAAATTGGTTAAAAATTAGCTACTATCAGATAAGTTGGGGCTTAATAAGCCCCTCTTATTTTACAATTAAAATAAAAGGATCGTGTTTTTGTTGCGCGTAAAACTTATAGAATTAATAGGCCAGTTATTTAACTGAATAATGAAATATAATAATCAAAAGTAATGATGAAGCGTCACGATTTGTCTATTATTTTGCTTGTTTTGTGCAGTTTGCTGTCGGCATTTTGTTCGAAGAAGCCGAATACCGCTCCTCAAACAGTTAAAACCAGCCCTGTAAAAGAAATTAAATACATAGACACACTGCCAGTTAGTACGCCGTTGGTACATTCGGGAGGCCTTCATACAGTTCAGGATTTTACCCGCATTAAAGCTAAAATTGCTGCCAATGCCGAGCCATGGATTTCAGGTTGGAATAGGTTAATCGCCAATTCTCATGCACAGGCTTCTTACGTTGCTGCTCCGGTAGTAAAGCTGGTGCGTGGTGGGAGAAGCGCAGAAGAACCTGATCCGGATAATTATTCCAGAGCGTTTAATGACGCTGCCGCCGCCTATCAATTGGCGTTAAGATGGAAAATTAGTGGCGAGAGCCAATATGCTCAGGCTGGGGTTAATATCTTAAATGCATGGGCTTCCACCTGTGAAAGAATAAGTGGAAATTCAAATACCGCTTTAGCCGCGGGGCTATACGGGTATCAGTTCGCAGTTGCTGCAGAGCTTTTAAGAGACTATGAAGGTTGGAAGCAACAGGATTTTGCGGCGTATAAACAGTGGATGTTAAAGGTTTTTTTTAACCTCAATATGGCTTTTTTAACAAGTCATTGGGGAACATGCGATTCTCACTATTGGGCTAATTGGGATTTGTGCAACTTAGCCTCCGTAATGGCTATTGGTATCCTTACCGACAACAGATCGATGTATAATTACGCGGTTAACTATTTACAAAGAGGAAGGGGCAATGGGAACTGGTTTAAAGCTATTAATTACGTGTTTGACGGTGAGAATTCTGGTCTGGCTCAACTTCAGGAAAGTGGCCGCGATCAAGGACATTCTACTTTAGTTATCGCTTTGCTGGGAACAGTTTGTCAGCTAGCATGGACACAAGGAGATGATTTTTACGGATTTGATGATAATCGTTTTTTAAAAGCCTGTGAGTATTCTGCTAAATATAATGTCGCACGACTCAACGTGCCTTTTCAGGAATACATAAGACGGTGGTCTAGCGATTGTCGAACAGAAACTTATACTCAAATAAGTGAGTCTGGAAGGGGAATCATTCGCCCGATCTGGTCTGCTCCTTTCTACCATTATACAAAGATTAAAAAACTTACAGCAAGATTTACTGGTCTGGGCGTCCAATCCACATTTCCCGAAGGCGGTGGCGGAGATTACGGAAGTGCTAGCGGAGGGTATGATCAACTTGGGTTTGGAAGCCTGATGTATGCACTAGATTAGTTTCTTCCGATCGTTGCAATATTCAACGTTATGATTGTCATATCTTTGATGGTTATCTGTTAAAAGATATAAGTGCCCTGAAAAAGTTTGACACTTTCAGAAGGGTGCTTTTTCGCTTTATTAGTTCGGGTTCTCAGCAAAAGAATAATAACCTCATAATGGTGGTTAATATCTTTACGCAGCTGGTATGTCTACAAACGCGAACAAAATGATTATTAGATTGAGTCGAAGCGAATGGTATACTGACGGAGGGCTTGGTTTACTCATTTCCGACTGGCTTATACCGCTATTCGTATATAGCGTGACGGAATGATCAAACAAATAGAATACACCCTCATAGGGCAAGATAATAAGTGTCAATAAGTCCGGAGGCTTTGGACAAGATATCTTTTTAGTATATATTCCCACCGGATATAGGCTTTTAACTTTAAATTGTAAAGAAAAAATCCTTAAACACACAATCCGGCTAGGTAAAAAAATTTAGTTTTGATCTATATTTTTTTTGCAATGGAATCCGGCTTGCCCTATTTTGTAATGTAAAATATAGCCTCCTCAAATTACAATAAACCCATCCCCCCCATCCTGGATCCCTTTATTGTAGCGGACGGTAGTTAATCTTTTAAGAAAAAGAAGTTAAACTTCGAAACAGGAAACGCTCTCCGCGTTTATGTATAATAAGAGTTAAGAATTTTAAGATATCCGCAATAACACCCCAAAAATATTTTCAAATTTTCTTCTAATTCTAAAATATAATAGTAATAATGCTTTTTTTTTCCTTAAAGAGTATACAAAGTTGGATGTAAGCGTCTATAATACAACCTACTCCAAAATCTCGGACCATTATAAACTTATTTAACTCTTAATTCTATGAGGAAAATTTTACTTCGCTACTTGCGACCGATTTCGAAAGAAAATCTGATCACCGTCTTTTTGGGGATGCTTATTTTAATTAGCTCAAAAACGTCAGATGCTCAAACCTTTGTCCACCCGGGCATACCTTTTACCCAGGCTGATCTTAATCAGCTCAAAGCCAATATTACCCAGGAGCCCTGGCTTTCGGCCTACAATACTTTTAAAAACGACAGTCATTCTAAATTAACCTACACCCCTGGTGCGCCGCAGGCAACGGTAAGCCGTGCTCCCAACTTAAATAATGAGCAATGGAAGAGCGATATGCTTGCCGTACACAACCTGGCTTTTATGTGGTGGTTCACCGGCGATTCCACCTATGCCCGAAAAGCTACGAATATCCTGGACGGCTGGGCGGTTACCAATACCGCCTGGGAGGGAAATGAATCCATGCTGGACATTGGTGATTATGCCCAATACTGGGGAGCGGGAGCTGAAATACTCCGTTATACTTTTCCCGGATGGACCGCAGCCAACACACAACATGTCGAAAATTATTTCTCGGGAGTCTTATTTCCAACTTCCTGGGTGCCGAATCCATTACGCGACCAGAACAAAGGTGCTCTCCAGCTAAAAATAGCCCTTGCTGCATCAGTTTTTTGTAATGATGCAACTAAGTTTAACCAGGCGATTGAAGTTTATCGGATGGATGCCGGGGGCGGTATGCGTAACTCCCTTGCCAATGGCGAAGTAGGAGACACGGGCCGGGATGATCACTGGCGAGTACAGGCAGCAGCCCTTGCCTGGGGGGCAGAAGTTGCCTATAAACAGAAAGTTGATATGTTTTCTGAGCTTGGCAACCGGGTGCTGGCTATTGGCGAATTGTATCATAAATACGCTTTTGACGGAGCTACTATGACCTATATTCCCTTTGGTGGTTACGCAAGTTATTGGACCAGTTGGGGCATACAACCCGGAGCAAGGGCGGGAGATATGACTAACCTGATCTACAGCGCTTATAATGTACGTAAAGGAATATCTACCCCACAAACAGACAGGATGAGGGCAGCATTAATGCAGACCGGAGCAACCAATTATTCCCCTGCAGGAGGTGATTTCCTGTATCTGAAATCATCAGATACTTCTACGGCAGTTAGTTTGCCCCAGGTATATTATCCTGCTGATCATGTCCAAACAGTTAGCAACCTTACCAATATCGATATCGGAAATACCGGCTTAGCAGGCAGCGCCTCGTACAGCAACGGTAGCTGGACACTTAAGGGCGCCGGAACGTCTACGAGTACGGCTTTCAATTTTACTTTCAAGAAAATTAGTGGTGATGCCGGGTTGGTGGTTAAAGTTGAGAATATGTCGCTTACCACCGGAGGATGCGGCGTCATGTTACGCGAATCACTAACGGCAGGTTCCACTTTTTGGGATATTTACCTTAACGCTACAGGTGGAATAGGGAAGCATTGGCAGCCCAAAGCACCCTGGTGGTTAAAAATTGAACGTGTTGGTACACGTATTTTCACATACCATTCTCAGGACGGCACTAACTGGACCAATCTTAATTGCTGGTATTCGGCAACAGGCTTTCCAACTGATTTGTATGCAGGCTTTTATACCATTTCAAATAATACATCGGCGCTTAATACCGCCACATTTAGTAATGTCGCTTATAGTCAAACTGCTCCAACCGGCTCACCTGAGATCAGCAGCGCTACCACTGCCGCAGCTACCCTGGGGGCGTCTTTCAACTACAGCATTACAGCCAGTGCTAGTCCAACTATTTTTAGTGCAAGCGGCCTGCCTGGCGGACTTAGTATTAATTCATCTACGGGGGTTATTTCCGGCACACCAACTACAATAGGACAATCGCTGATTACTTTGGGAGCTACAAATGCAAGCGGAACAGGTACAGCCATGTTGGTCCTTAATGTAAACAATAATGTAGCTCCTGCAGCACCATCAGGAGTAAGCGCGGCCGTAAATAATGTAACGCGTATTAACATTTCGTGGTCTGCTGTTGCCAACGCTACAAGCTATACGTTAAAGCGGTCACTTTCATCCAGCGGTCCTTTTACTGCCCTGCAAACCGGTATTGTCGGAACATCATTTATGGATGTAAATCCGCAGCCAGAGGTGAGCAACTACTATGTGGTAACGGCCTTATCAGGAACATTGGAAAGCGGAAACTCCAGTGTGGTTTCAGCATCGGTGCCGCCAGCTATACCTTCAACACCCGTGGTAGTTAATAATAGCAACTCCATTGGTTTAAGTTGGAATACAGCATCGGGTGCTGTAACCTATAAAGTAAAAAGAGGAACGGTGAGCGGAGGTCCGTATACTCTTATAGCTACTGTTTCAACCACGAGCTATACAGATACGGGCGTTACCAGCGGAAGTCCCTATTATTATGTCGTATCATCCATGGGTAATACCCTCGAAAGCGCTAATTCAGCTGAAGCATTTGGTGTTCCCGGAGCCAGTACCAGAACCTGGAAACCAACAACGACTACCACCAATCTGAACCTGGCAGCTAACTGGGTCGAAAATGCCCTTCCTGTAAATCCAACTATTTTAACTTTTGGTGCGGCAGGGGATAGTCTTCTAACCAATGATATTACTGGTTTGGTAGCCTCGAGAATTCAATTTGCTTCAGATGCTATAGGGTATACTATCTCAGGAAACGCCTTAACCTTAAAGAATGATCTGGTTAACAATTCATCAGCCAATCAAACTTTAACTACTCCGCTGCAGCTAACCAATCAGTTAAATGCAAACACAACCAGTGATATTGTTTTGAGTGGCGCGATAAGCGGCACAGGTTCTTTAATGAAATCGGGGCCGGCGGTTTTATATGTTAAGGGAAGCACTAATACTTATTCGGGGAACACCGTGATTGTCAGTGGTACACTAGCTGCCGCAGGCGATGGAACCGGAACTGCAAGCAATCCCACAGGAGGGCCTTTGGGAATAGGCAAGATCCAATTGAACGGAGGTGCACTGCAAGCTACTGCCGGTGCTAACCTCAAATTGTATAACGACATAGAAGTATTGCCAGGAAACAGAAGTTATATGTATGAAGATATTTATTCTATAACTCTTTACGGAAAACTATTAGGCTCTGGTACAGTGCAGCATGACGGAAATGATTATGCGGGCATTAATCTGGCGGGTGACAATAGTCAGTTCTCGGGTACCTTTATCTCAAAACTAAGAAGTGGCAAACAAAGGGTTCGCTTTGTAACCCCCAATTCCGGAAGTGCAAATGCAACCTGGCTTTTAGATGCGAATGGTATTGATTGTCAGGGTATTGGTTTTGCAAGCGGAACACTCAATTTTGGGGCTCTTAACGGTCGCGGTTATATCCGTGCAGATGCGGGTGGTGCCCCGGTTATCAGTATCGGTGCTCTGAATACGTATTCCAGCTATGGCGGAACCATTAATGCTAATGGCACCGGTCTGACGGTTGAAAAGGTAGGTACAGGTACTTTAGAAATGTGGGGAAATCAAGCGTACGGCGGAACTACTACTGTAAAAAAAGGGAAGTTGTTGATAAATAATAATCCAACCACTGGCGTTTTTGGCAGTCCGGTAATTATACAAGAAGGTGCTCTGGGAGGTTTTGGAGTAACTCAGTCCTCGGCTACGATTGGAACCGGTAGCGGAGCAGGGGCAATACTGGAACCTGGATTTTTAAAGATTGGTACGCTTAAAGTAGGAACGCTTACGATGAATGCAGACGCTACTTACACGGCAGAAATTAATCTTGCCGACAGTACTGGCGATAAGATCATTGTAGGCAGTGTCACGCTTAATAGTCCTAACTTAACAATTACAGGCGCTGCAGGAACCTTACCTTTCGGAACCAACTATACACTAATCAGCAACACAGGAACAGCAGCTGTATCAGGTACATTCAATGGCTTGCCAGAGTGGTCTTCGATTACGGTTGGTGGCTACAGTTTCATCCTAACCTATGTAGGAGGCGACGGAAATGATGTGGTTTTAATGGACGCACGTGCCATTGGCCAAACACTTTATAGATTTAATGAGGCAAGTGGCACTCAGGCAACAGATACCTGGGGAACAAATCATGGTACTTTACAGGCAACAGCAACACGCGATGCAGGTCGTGCAGGCTCTGCGCTTAAGCTGGATGGCACAGCTACTTCGTATGCTACCTTACCTACCGGGATTGTAAGTACGCTAAACGACTTCACCATTTCCAGCTGGGTAAGAATGGATGCTAAAAGTAATTGGATGAGGGTGTTCGACTTTGGTACAGGAACCAGCAAGTATATGTTTTTAACGATCCAGGCCGGAACGGCCAATATAATGCGTTATGCTATTAAGAATGGGGGAGCGGAGCAGTTAGTAAGTTTTAATTATACCCTGCCGCTTAATACCTGGACGCATTTTGCTATTACCCAGTCCGGAAGCACCTGTAGCATGTATATTAACGGAGCTTTGGTGGCTACGAATACTGCTGTAACCATTAAGCCGTCTACAATAGGAAGCACTAATTTGAATTATCTGGGCAAATCGCAATTTAATGACCCAATGTTTAAGGGCTCTATTGATGAGTTTAAGATATTCGGCAAGGCTTTAACTGCATCAGAAATTG